>NZ_JBSHDU010000027.1:0-101839 GCF_053616475.1 Streptomyces sp. NPDC055815
GGCTTGGACGCCGGCGCGGGCGCTGGCGCGGGCTTCGGCGCGGGCGCTGGCGCGGGCGCTGGCGCGGGCGCTGGCGCGGGCTTCGGCGTGGGGCTGAAGAAGTACTGGAAGGGCGCCAAGGAAGCGCTGCGGCAGGCCACGTACTACGTGATGAAGAAGCGGGCCGGGCAGGTCGGCGAGCACGGGCTCGGACCGCTGCTCGGCGAGGTCGCGCGCTCCGCCCCCGGGCTCCGCGTCCACCTCGTGGGCCACAGCATGGGCGCCCGGCTGGTCGCGTACGCGCTGCGGGGGCTGCCGGGCGGGGCCCGCCCGGTCGCCTCCGTGACGCTCCTCCAGGGTGCCTTCTCGCACTACGCGTTCGCGGCGCGGCTGCCGCACGACGCGGGGCGGTCCGGTTCGCTGCGGGACCTCCAGCGGCGGGTCCGGGGGCCGGTGGTGGCCTGCTACTCGCGGCACGACTCGGCGCTCGGGGTGATGTACCCGCTGGCGTCCCGGCTCGCGAACGACTCCGCGTCGCTGACCGGCCCGACGGCGGGGCTGCTCGGCGCGGACGACCCGCGCTGGGGCGCGATCGGGCACGACGGCGTGCAGGCCGTGCCGGGGGCCGTGCGGCTGAGCCTGGCGGAGGCCCTGCGCGACGGGGTGCCGGGCTCCGGGTGCGTGAGCGTGGACGCGGCCGAGGTCGTCCTCTCGCACAGCGACATCTGCCGTCCCGGGCTGGCCGAGGTCGTGGTCTCGGCGGCCCGGGCGGGCCGGTAGAACCCACCGGACGCGCTGGTTCCGCCGGGTGACAGGGGTCTCTTCCACCCCGTTGATGGCTGCCATCGGAATTTCGATGGAACACGACGGGGCTCCCGTTCGTCCCTCTGATAGCGCGGAAGGACCAGCGGCGGAGGTGGCGAGGTATGGCCGGTTTCCGGAGTCTCGCGAGACAGGTGCGCGATCCGGGGTGCGACACGGCGCTGCGCAGATACTCACTGCGCAAGTGCCTGGAGAGGTTCGCGCCCTACGGGCACCGCGCGACCTGGGACCATCTGTGCCGCCGGCACAGGTTCGGTCCCGAGGACCGGGAGCTCGACCCGGAGCGCCTCGTGGCGGCGCTCGACGAGCTGGAGGAGGCGCGGGCCGTGTGGCTCGCGTACGAGGAGCGGTTCGCCGCCCGGCGGCGGCGCGAGAAGAGCGAGGGTCTGCGCGGGCTCGGCGCGCTCGACGACTGGCACCGCCGGGTCTGGGGCGGCAACGGCGTGGTCCGCTGCGGCGACCCGGCGGTGCACCCCTCGGACCCGCTGCCGGAGGTGCTGCGGCGGCTGATCAGCGCCCTGGAGCGGGGGCCGGGCGAGGCGTGCCCGGTGTGCGCGGGGCCGCGGATCGAGTGGGCGGGGCCGGGTGATCCCTATGAGCCGTGGCTCGGCCCGGTGTGCGGGGACTGCGGGGTGGGCGTCCCGCGGGCGGTGCTGACCACGGGGGCGCTGGCCCGGGCGCGCGGGGACCGGCGCCGGCCGCTGGCCTCGGCGGCGTGAGCGTCGCACGCGCGGTGCTGCAGGTCTGTCTCAACGGGTCACGGGGGCCCGGGGACTCGGCGGCGGTCCCCATGACGCCGGAGTCCCTGGCGGAGTCCGCGGCGCGGTCGGTGGCGGCGGGAGCCCGGGAGGTGCGGGTGCATCCCCGCACTCCGTGCGGCGGCACGTCGCTGTCGCCCCGGGTGCTCGGGCCGGTCCTGACGGCGATCGGGGCTGCGGTCGGAACGACGGTGCGGGTCACGACGACGGCGTCCGCCGAGCCCGACCCGGGCCGTCGTGCGGAGCGGATCCGCTCCTGGACGGTGCTTCCCGGTCTGGTGTCGGTCGACTGGCACGAACCGGGCGCCGAGGAGGCGGCGACGGCCCTCCTGGAGCGCGGGATCGCGGTCGAGGCCGCGCTGTGGACCGGCACGGACGGCCCGGCCCGGTTCGCGAGCTCGCCCCTGGCGTCGCGGGTGGAGCGGGTCCTCGCGAGGGTCACCGCCCTCGACGCCCTCACGAAGGCGACGGCCGCCCACGTCACGGACCCCGGGCTCCACGCGCGGAGCGGCCGTCCCGCCGCCCGCGTCCTGCTCCCGGGGCTCGCCGTCCCGGCCGGGGTTCCGGTGCTGCTGCACGGCGTGGACGAGGGCGTCTGGCCGGTGCTGCGGCTCGCCCGCCGCCTGGGCGCCGATGCCCGGATCGGCCTGGAGGACACCTTGTTCCTGCCGGACGGCACCCGGGCGCGCTCCAACGCCGAACTGGTCGCGGCGGCGCTCGCGTACTAGTCGGAGGTCTTCTCGACGGGGCGGCGTACGGGGAGGAGACGGGAGCCCGCCATCTGCTCGCCGAAGCGGTCGTCGGGGTTGGACAGGACGCAGGTCTCCAGGGAGAGACAGCCGCAGCCGATGCAGTCCGTCAGGTGGTCGCGGAGCCGGCCGAGCTGCTTGATGCGCTCGTCGAGTTCGGTGCGCCAGGCCCCGGAGAGCCGGGCCCAGTCCTCGTTGGTGGGGGTGCGCTCCTCGGGGAGCTGGGCCAGTGCCTCCCGGATGGTGGCCAGGGGGATGCCGACCCGCTGCGCGGCGCGGACGAAGGCGACGCGGCGGAGCGTGTCGCGGCCGTAGCGGCGCTGGTTGCCGCTGGTGCGGCGGCTGCTGATGAGCCCCTTCGCCTCGTAGAAGTGCAGGGCGGAGACCGCGGCCCCGCTGCGGGCGGAGAGCTGGCCGACGGTGAGTTCGTGGATCTTCTCTGGAATCTGCGGCACTCGTCGAACCCTACTGGTCCCTCGTCTGCGGCCGTTGACAGCGGCCCCCGCACCCCACATGCTGAGCAAGCGCTTGGATACCGACCATTGGGTATGCCGTATGCCGTACCAGAAGGGACGAGGAACATGGCCGAGCCGAGGATCTTCACCTCCGCCGATGAGCTGCGCGCGGGGGTCGGCGAGCAGCTGGGGCACAGCGACTGGGTGGAGATCGACCAGAAGCGGATCGACCTCTTCGCGGAGGCGACCGGGGACCACCAGTGGATCCATGTGGACCCGGAGCGCGCCGCGGCCGGCCCGTTCGGTTCGACGATCGCGCACGGCTATCTGACGCTGTCGCTGCTGCCGCTGTTCGTCCCGCAGGTGCTGCGGGTCGAGGGCATGAAGATGGGCCTCAACTACGGGACGGAGAAGGTGCGTTTCCCCGCCCCGGTCCCGGTGGGCTCACGGCTGCGCGCGACCGCCGTCCTCACGAAGGTCGAGGAGGCGGGCGGTGGCGTGCAGGTGACGGCGGCGGTGACCGTGGAGCGCGAGGGCTCCGAGAAGCCGGTCTGCGTGGCCGAGTCGGTCTCCCGCTACTACTTCTGAGCGCCGACCATCCGGAGGACGAGGTCGGCGTAGAGCACGCCGATCTCGTCGGCCGTCCGGCGGCCCTGGGTGTTGAACCAGCGCGAGACGTCGATGCAGAGGGAGAGCACGGCGACCGCGGTGCCGGACACGTCGAGCACGTCGAACTCGCCCGCGGCCGCGCCCTCTTCGAGCATCCGGCGCACGGTCGCGTCGGACTCGCGGCGCAGCTCGATGATCTCGGCGCGGTGCTCGGGGCCGAGGGCGTCCAGTTCGTACTGGACGACGCGCGCGGTCGTGTGGCGCTCGGCGTGCCAGCGGACGAAGGAGCGTACGGCGTCGGCGAGGCGCTCGGCGGCGCTGCCGTCGCCGTCGGCGGCGGCCCGGAGGATCTCCAGGGCCTTGTCGTGGCCGATGCGGCTGATCCGGTGGAGCAGCTCTTCCTTGGTCTTGTAGTGGATGTAGAGCGCGGCGGGGCTCATCCCGGCGCGGCCCGCGATGTCACGGGTGGTGGTGGCGTGGTAGCCGCGCTCGGCGAACGCCTCGACGGCGGCCACGAGCAGCCGCCGGGCCGCCTCGGGCGTGACCTCGCCCCAGGGCATGTCCTCGGCCCCGGGCGTCTCCTCCGCCGCGCTCATCCCACACTCCTTCTCGGACCCCGTCAGGACGAACACCATACAACGAGGGTGAGCAAGCGCTTAGATCCTCGGGGGCTCATCCCAGCTTCTGGAAGGGGTCGTGCTCGGCGAGGAGCTTCTCCAGGCGGGCCTGGTCGACCCGGCTGACGATCTGGCCGGCCTCCTGGCGGTCGCGGACGACCTTGGCGAGGGTGAAGGCCGAGGTCGTGAGGTAGAGGACCGAGATGGCGAGGAAGGCACGCACCCAGGCGCTGGCATCGAGCTGGAAGATGCCGATGCCCACGGCGGCGATCGCGATCCCGAAGGAGATGACGGCCTGCATGTAGTAGGCGGCGGTGTTCTGCTGCTTGACCGGTGTGTCGCTCATGCCGGACAGCATCGGACGGATGTGGGCGGCGCCACATCCGTCCGCGTACTCAGCGAGGTACTCAGAAGGCCGAGATCCCCGTCAGCGCCCGGCCGATGATGAGCTTCTGGATCTGGCTGGTGCCCTCGTACAGGGTCATGACGCGGGCGTCGCGGACCAGCTTCCCGACCGGGTACTCGTCGATGTAGCCGTAGCCGCCGAAGACCTGGAGGGCGTTGTTCGCGGCGCGGACGGCGGCCTCGGAGGCGTACAGCTTGGCCTGGGAGGCGGCGGTGGCGAAGTCCTGGCCTCGGTCGATCAGGTCGGCGACCCGCCAGGTGAGCAGCCGGGCGGCGTCCACGTCGACGGCGATGTCGCTCAGGAGTTCCTGGACCAGCTGGTAGGAGGCGATGGGCTTTCCGAACTGCTCGCGCTCCCCCGCGTACCGCACGGCGGCGTCGAGGGCGGCCTGGGCGATGCCGACGCAGCCGGCGGCGACCGACATGCGCCCCTTGGCGAGGGCGGACATGGCGACGGTGAAGCCCTTGCCCTCGGGGCCGAGCATGGCGGCGGCGGGGACGCGGACGTCCTCCAGGACCAGTTCCGCGGTGGCCTGGCCGCGCAGGCCGAGCTTGCCGTGGACGGGGCGGCGGGTGAGGCCGGGGGTGTCGGTGGGGACGAGGAAGGCGGAGACGCCCTTGTGGCCGGGGGTGTCGTTCGTGCGGGCGAAGAGGAGCACGACGTCGGCCCAGGTGCCGTTGGTGATGAACATCTTGCTGCCGTTGACGACGTACGCGTCGCCGTCCCGTACGGCGCGGGTGGCGAGGTTCCCGGCGTCGGAGCCGGTGCCGGGCTCGGTGAGGCCGAAGCAGCCGAGCGCCTCGCCGGAGGCGAGCCGGGGCAGCCACGCCCGCTTCTGCTCCTCGCCGCCCCAGGAGGCGATGGTCTTGGCGACCAGGCCGAGGGAGACGGAGACGATGCCGCGCACGGAGGAGTCGCCGCGGCCCAGCTCCTCGGTGACGAGGCAGTACGCGAGGTGGTCGCCGCCCGAACCGCCGTACTCCTCCGGGATCGTGAGCCCGAGGAAGCCGACGGCGCCGAGCTTCTTGACGATGCCCCGGTCGACCTCCTCGGCGCGGTCCCACGCGGTCGCGTGCGGGGTGACCTCGCGGGCGACGAAGTCCTCGGCGAGCCGCCGTACGGCCTCCTGCTCCTCGCTCAGCTCCAGATTCATGCTGCCACCCCACTCGGCCGTTTAATTACCACTGCTAGTTTTTGCTGCGCGGGCCTACTATGTGCGCCATGGCCCGACCGCGC
This sequence comes from Streptomyces sp. NPDC055815, assembly GCF_053616475.1. NCBI lineage: Bacteria > Bacillati > Actinomycetota > Actinomycetes > Kitasatosporales > Streptomycetaceae > Streptomyces > Streptomyces sp. NPDC055815. Next base: position 5,632 of record NZ_JBSHDU010000027.1, read on the forward strand.
AAGCCCCTGCTCAGCCGAGAACGCATCGTCGAGACGGCGGGCGCGCTCGTGGACGCGGAGGGCCTGGCCGCGCTCTCCACCCGGCGGCTCGCCGCCGAACTCGGGGTGAGCGGGCCCTCGCTCTACAACCACTTCCGGACGAAGGACGAGATCCTCGACGCGATCGCGGACGCGGTCAGCGCGAAGATCGACCTGTCGATGTTCGCGGCGGACGACGGCCGGGACTGGCGGACCGCGCTGCACGACTGGGCCGTCTCCTACCGCGCCGCCCTCGCCGACCACCCGCACATCGTCCCGGTCCTCGCCCAGGGTCCCGGCCGCCGCCCGGAGGGCCTGAAGGTCGCCGACGCGGTCTTCGGCGCGATGGTCCGCGCGGGCTGGCCACCGGCCCAGGCCACCTCCATCGGCGCGCTGATGCGGTACTTCATCACCGGCTCCGCCCTCGGCTCCTTCGCCCGCGGCTTCGTCGACGACGAGACGGCCTACGACCCGGCCGACTACCCCCACCTCGGCCAGGCCCACCTCCTCGCGGAACACCGCCAGAAGGTCGACGAGGGGGCCTTCGAGACGGGCCTGCGGGCCCTGCTCGACGGGCTGCGGCTCCAGTACGAGGCGATCCCGACCCGCCCCGGGGCACCGCACGGTTCGGCCACCGCCGAAGCGTGAGTGGGGCAGGCTTGCCGTATGGCAGCCAGTGATCTCGCCGCGCTCGCGGCACTCTTCGCGGACGAGAGCCGCGCCGCGTTCCTGCTCGCCCTCCTCGACGGACGGGCCTGGACCGCCGGGGAGCTCGCCCGGCACGCCGGGGTGGCGCCGTCCACCGCGAGCGAGCACCTCGGGAAGCTCGTCGCGGGCGGGGTGCTCGCCGAGGAACGGCAGGGCAGACACCGGTACGTACGCCTCGCCGACCCCGGGATCGCGCACCTCGTCGAGGACCTCGCCACCCGGTCCGAGCCCGCGGTGCCCGCGGCGCCGCGCTCGCTGCGGGCCGCGAGCGCCGGGCAGGCGATGGCACGCGGCCGGACCTGCTACGACCACCTCGCGGGACGGCTCGGCATCGCGATCACCGAGGCGATGACGGACCGCGGACTGCTGCGCCAGGACACCGGGTTCGCCCTCACGGACCGGGGCCTCGCCTGGTTCGACGAGCAGGGCATCGCCCTCGTACGGAAGGGGCGGCGGCCCGTCGCACGCGGCTGCCTCGACTGGACCGAGCGCCGCCCGCACCTCGCGGGGATCGCGGGCGCCGCGCTGTGCCGGCACGCGCTCGACGCCGGATGGTGCGTACGGATCGGGTCGGAGCGGGCGGTGAAGGTGACGCCGGAGGGCGAGACGGCCCTGGCGGCGGGCCTGGGCATCGCGGCGGCCGCCCTGCGGTGAGACCCCGCGCCCTCCCGCGCGATATTGCGGTGAGCGCCGAAGGGTTCGCGCCCTACGGTCGGGGCATGCAGAAGCAATCCTCCCGGCTCGCGCTCGCCGCCGCCGGTGTCACCGTCGTCCTGTGGGCCTCCGCCTTCGTCTCCATCCGCAGCGCCGGGGCCGCCTACTCCCCCGGTGCGCTCGCGCTCGGCCGGCTGCTCGCCGGGTCGCTGGTCCTCGGGGCCGTGCTCCTGGTGCGGCGCGAGGGGCTGCCGCCCCGGGCGGCCTGGCCGGGGATCCTGGTCTCGGGTCTGCTCTGGTTCGGGGTGTACATGGTGGTCCTGAACTGGGGCGAGCAGGAGGTCGACGCGGGCACGGCGGCGATGGTCGTGAACATAGGGCCGATCCTGATCGCCCTGCTCGGCGCGCGGTTCCTCAAGGAGTCCCTGCCGCCCCGGCTGCTCGCGGGCATGGCGGTCTCCTTCGCGGGCGCGGTGACCGTCGGCCTGTCGATGTCCGGCGGCGGCTCCGGCGGGCACGCCTCCGTGCTCGGGGTGGTCCTCTGCCTGCTCGCGGCGATGGCGTACGCGGGCGGGGTCGTCGCCCAGAAGCCGGCGCTCGCGCACGGCAGCGCGCTCCAGGTGACGACCTTCGGGTGCCTGGTGGGGACGGCGGCCTGTCTGCCGTTCGCGGGCCGGCTGGTCGAGGAGGCGGGCCGGGCGCCGCTGTCGGCGACCCTGAACATGGTCTACCTGGGCGTGTTCCCGACGGCGCTCGCGTTCACGACCTGGGCCTACGCCCTGGCCCGCACGACCGCGGGCCGGATGGGCGCCACGACGTACGCCGTGCCCGCCCTCGTCGTGGTCCTCGCGTGGGTGTTCCTGGGTGAACTGCCGGGCCTGCTGACGCTCGCCGGGGGTGCGCTGTGCCTCGCGGGCGTGGCCGTATCCCGCTCCCGGGCGCGGGCTTCCGTATCCGCCGGAACGGCTGAATCCACCTGACAGGGCATACCCCCGGTTCCGGTCAGTTCGCGGGCGGCCCGCGCGGGGCGGGCGCCCGCGACCTGGGAGAAGGAGGCGCGTCAACCCCCAGTTCCGGCCGGGCGGACGAAAAGCCACGTTTCGCCGCTCCCCGGCCGGATAGTTTCGAGTCGGTCACAGGCGCGGGCCGGAACATAACGCTCCGGCCCTTCTCGCGAGTTCACGGGGGAGCTCATGGCGATTCAGCAGCGGGCGGAACGCACAAGGCAGGAGATCCTCTCCTCGGCCGCGCGGGTGTTCGACAGAGTGGGTTACGAGCGGGCTTCCCTGGCACGGATCGCCGGCGAGGCGCGGGTGACGACCGGCGCCCTGGTCTTCCACTTCGCGACCAAGGCGGACCTGGCGACGGCGGTGCGCGGGCGGGCCCGCGCGGTCACCCGGATCACGGTCGAGTCGGCCTGCTTATCCACCGAGGGCGTGGGCGGCACCTCGATCGACAAGCTCGTCATCACCACCCACGCCCTGATCCGGCTCTTCGAGACCGACCACATGGCGCGCGCCGGTGAACGCCTCGCCCGCGAGCTGCAGTCGACGGACCCCGGGCCCGGGCAGGACTGCCCCTGGCGGCGCGAGGTGGGCCGGCTCGCGCGGTTCGCGGCGGCGGAGAAGGCCCTGCGGCCGGGCGTGGACGCGACGGCCGTGGCGGCGCTGATCGGCTACGTGATCACCGGCGTCGAGCTGGAGATGCGTGTCCCGAGCGCGCCGGCCGACGAACTCTGGCCCGCGGAGAGCACCGCGCCGCACAACCCGGCCGCGCCGCACAACCCGGCCGCGCCGCACAACCCGGCCGCGCCGCACAACCCGGCAGGCACGCACAACCCCGGCGGCCCGCACAACCCGGCAGGCCCGCACAACCCGGCCGCCCTGCACCATCCGGCGGAGGAACGGCTGCGCCGCATCTGGGAGTTGATCCTGCCCGGACTCGTCCACCCGTCCGCGCAGCCGACCCAGACGGCGGCCCAGGGCAGGTCAGCGACCGCTTCCTGACTGGAGGAGCTGACGCGCGAAGGCCGTCAGTGAACGTCCGATGCGCTCGGCCGACAGCCCGAGTTGATGCCGCTGGAACTGGAAGAGCTCGGGCGACAGCGGACTGAGCGCGATGTCGATCAGGGGGTCGGGGTCCTCGACCCCGTGGTCGACCAACAGGGTCCGGACGTGGACGCGCCAGAAGCCGTACGCGCCCGTCCGGAACCGCGCGGGGCCCGTCTCCGCCCCCAGGGCCAGCGGCAGATGCCGTTCGAGCAGATCGAGCATCGCCAGGTAGAACGCGGCGAGCCGCTCCCCCGCCGGTGCGCCGGGGCCGAGCGGCGGAGGCCCGTAGATGAGCTGCCCCTGCAGCCGGCGCTCGTGCTCGTCGAGCAGCGCCACGGCGACCGAGGACGGATCGGGGAAGCTCCGGTAGAGCGTGGCGCGGCCCACGCCCGCGGCCTTGGCGATGCGGTCCATGGTGACCGACCGCGGGTCCTGCTCGGCGAAGAGCCGCTCGGCCGCCGTCAGGATCTGGGCGCGGTTGCGCTCCGCGTCCGCGCGTCTGCGCGGGGCGACGGGCTGCTCGTCCGCGGCCTGAAGATCACCGAGGAGACCGCCGACCCGGTGCACGGGGGCGGCTCCCCGACCTCGCTGCTCTTCCTCGCTCATGGATCAGACCTTACTTCCCCCGGGGCTAAGTGGACACCTTGTCCGTTTGCCATGTTGCGTGGCATGCTAAACGGACTCAGCGTCCACTTACCCGCTCGCCATCCCGCCCCAGGGAGATCCAGATGCACACCGCGCTCCTCGCCGCGGCCCTGCTGGTCGGCTGCCTCCTCGCCGTCCAGGCCTCGGTGAACCTCCAGCTCAACTCGGCCGTCGGCACCCCGTACGGCGCCTCGACCATCCAGCTCGGCGTGGCCACCACGCTGCTCGTCGTGCTCGCCGTGGCCGCCGGCGCGCTCGGCGCGCTCGGCAAGCTGCCCGACGTGGAGTGGTGGCAGCTGCTCGGCGGCCTCGCCAGCCCCCTCTACATCACCAGCGGCATCCTGTTGTTCCCACGGCTCGGCGCCCTCGCCGCCGTCGGACTCTTCGTCACCGGCCAGATGTTCTCCTCGCTCGCCCTCGACCTCTTCGGCCTCCTCGGCCTGAAGCAGAAGGACCTGAGTGTCGGCATCGTCCTCGGCGCCCTCGCCGTCCTCGCGGGCATCGTCGTGATCATCCGGGGCATGAAGGCCGCCGCCCCTCCCGGCGCCCCGAAGATGTCCGCCGCCGGCCGCGTCGGCTGGCTCGCCCTCGGCATCGTCGCCGGCGGTGTGCTGCCGGTGCAGGGCGCCGTCAACGCCCAGCTGCGCGCCCAGCTCAAGGAGCCCATCACCGTCGCCGTGATCAGCTTCGCCGTGGCGACCTTCACCATCGCCGTGGTCCTGCTCGTGCTCTACGCGACCCGCAAGACCCCGAAGCCCAAGATCGCCCCGCTGAAGAAGATGCCCTGGTGGGGCTGGCTCGGTGGCGCCTGCGCCGCCGCGTACGTCACCGGCACCTTCCTGCTCATCCCCACCATCGGCGCGGCCGTGACCATCGCCCTGACCGTGACCGGCCAGCAGCTGACCTCGGCGCTGATCGACCACAAGGGCCTGTTCAAGCTCCCGCAGCGCTCCCTGACCAAGCCGCGCGCCCTGGGCCTCGCCCTGCTGATCGCCGGCTCCCTGACCATCCAGCTCGTCTGACCGAGGCCGGCGCCTCCCCCGGGCCCTGCGCCCGGGGGGACCCCCGGCCCGCTCGGTGCCTCATGAAAGGCTGATCATGAAGACGTCGTACACCGCCGGGCCGGACATCCACGTCCTCCCCTCGGCCCTGCCCATCCCCGGTCTCGGCGACCAGCCGGTGAACGCCTTCCTCCTCCGGTCCGGCCAGCCGCTCCTCGTGGACACCGGCATGCCCGTCGACCGGGAGGGCTTCCTGGACTCCCTCTGGTCGCTGATCGACCCGGCCGACCTGCGCTGGGTCGTCGTCACCCATGACGACCGCGACCACACCGGCGCCCTCGCCCGGATCCTGGCGGAGGCGCCGCACGCGAAGGTGCTCGCCAACGCGATATCAGTGACGCGAATATCGGAAGAGTTCAGCATTCCGCAGGATCGGGTAGTAACCGCGAACCCGGGAAGTCGAGTGAAAGTCGGTGATCGCGAACTGAGTTTTCACCGGCCGCCCACTTTCGATTCACCCGGCACCCTCGCCGTGTTCGACCATTCCGATGGCACGCTCTACAGCTCGGACAGCTTCGGCACCGTCGTCGAAGAAATTCGCCAGGACTTCACCGAGCTTTCCGAGGAGGAATTCTTCCACGGCTTCGAGGTCCTGAACCGTGCTATAGCCCCGTGGACCGCCCTTGTCGACGAGGCCAAGTTCCTCCGCCCCGTGCACGAGCTGGCCGCACTGCGCCCCGCACGGCTGCTCAGCGCCCACGGGCCGACCGTCGAGGAGGCCGCCGTACCCCGCCTCTTCGACGCGATGGCCCGCATCCCGTCCCTGCCCGCCTGGCTGCCCGACGCCGACCTCGACCTCGAGGCGGCGCTGGACGCCCACGAGTCCACGGCCGGCTGAGCCCCGCTCCGCCCGCGCCCCGAACCGAGGAGAACCATGTCCGACCCGACCACCGCCGATCTGACCCCGCCGCGCGGAGTCGTCACCGTCTTCTCCGACATCTGGTGTTCCTTCGCGCACATCGCCATCCACCGGCTGCACACCGCCCGGGCCCGCCTCGGCCTGGAGGAGCAGGTCTCCTTCGACCTGCGCGCCTTCCCCCTGGAGCTCCTGAACGACGCCCCGAGCCCGCGCCCCGGCACGGACAGCGAGGTCGCCCGGATGGCCAGCCTGGAGCCGGCCGCCGGCTGGCAGCTGTGGCAGGCCAAGGACTGGCTGTACCCCTCGACGACGCTGCCGGCCCTGGAGGCGGTGCTCGCCGCGAAGGAGCAGAGCCTGAACGCCTCCGAGCAGCTCGACCTGGGGCTCCGCCGGGCCTTCTGGGCCGAGTCGCGCTGCATCAGCCACCGCAAGGTGATCCTGGACGTGGCCGCGGAGACGGGCGCCGTCGACGTCGACGCCCTCACCGAGGCGCTGGACGACGGCCGCGCCCGCCGCGCCCTGTCCGACCAGGCGGCCCTGTCCAAGAGCGACCGCGTGAACTGCAGCCCCCACCTGTTCCTGCCCGACGGCACCGACCACGCCAACCCCGGCATCGACGTGGGCTGGGAGGGCGCGTACGGCATCGGCTGGCCGGTCATCGCCTCGGACGACCCGAAGGTGTTCGAGGACATCCTGCTGCGGGCCGCCACCGAATAACAGAACAAGCCGCCGAGGCGGCCGAATAAAGCGAACGACGGTCAGGCATTCCTATTCGAGGAATGCCTGGCCGTCGTTCCTTTTTTACTTCCGCAGAACATCGCGGTGATTATTAATTGCGTGACCCGGCCGTTATTCGCAAGGCCGCTCGAACCTCCTACAGTCGTTTACGCCGCCGGAATTCCGGACGGGTTTCGTATCGACATCAGGAGTTCTTCATGTCGTTGACCGACAAGGCAGACGTCAGCACCTTCGTCGACCTCACCCAGCACGAGATCGAGGCCCTGAAGACCCGGTTCAACCTGGCCGACGCGCACACCCACCAGCGTCAGTCCGCCTCGCAGGAGCGGATCGTCTCGCGGCTTCCCGAGCTCTGGCACGAGTCCGAGTCGAAGCAGCAGGCCCACTTCGAGCGCCAGTTCGTCGACGCCTTCTTCCGCCTGCACCAGCAGCCCACCGCCCGGGCGATGGACCGCACGCTCCTTTCGTACTCCGCCAGCGTCTCCACGATGGTGGCCGGCATGTTCCTCAAGCAGCGCGGGATGTCCGTGCAGCTGGTGGAGCCCTGCTTCGACAACCTGGTCGACCTGCTGCGCAACATGCAGGTGCCGCTCGGGCCCGTCGACGAGTCGGTGCTGCACGACAAGGACTCCATCTACGAGCGCCTGGTCGAGTCGATCGACGCGGACGCGATCTACCTGGTCGACCCGAACAACCCGACCGGGTTCACCCTGCTCGCCGAGAAGCTGGAGGGCTTCGCCGAGGTCGTGCGCTACTGCGTCGACCACGACAAGGTCCTGGTGATGGACTTCTGCTTCGCCTCCTTCGCGCTGTGCGACGAGGGCATCGGCCGCGTCGACATCTACAAGCTCCTGGAGGAGTCCGGCGTCACCTACATGGTCATGGAGGACACCGGCAAGACCTGGCCGATCCAGGACGCCAAGTGCGCCATGATCACCGCCAGCCGGAACATCCAGGAGGAGGTCTACAACCTCCACACCAGCGTCCTCCTGAACGTGTCGCCCTTCGTCCTCAACATGGTCACCCAGTACATCGAGGACTCCATCGAGGACGGCTTCGCCTCGGTCCGCGACATCATCAAGACCAACGGCGACGCCGCCCGCGCCGCCCTCGCCGGCACCGTCCTGGAGTTCCAGGAGCCCGTCGTCGGCACCAGCGTCGCCTGGTTCCGCATCACCGCCGAGGACCTGACCGCCACCCAGCTGCAGGCCGTCCTCTTCGACGAGGAGGTGTACGTCCTGCCGGGCACCTTCTTCTACTGGAACACCAAGGAGAAGGGCGAGCGCTTCGTCCGCCTGGCCCTGGCCCGCGAGCCCGAGGTGTTCGCCGGCGCGATGGAGCGGATGCGGAAGGTGCTCGAGCGCTATGCCGGCTGACGTCACCCCCGAGGCCGACGGGCACGCCCCCACGGTGTTCATCGACGCCACCCTCTTCATGGGCATGCACAGCGAGGACGACACCGTCCGCGCCGCCGCCACGTCCTTCTTCGCGGCGCGCCTCGCCGCCGGTGAGGCCGGCCGGGTCGTCATGAACTGGGAGCAGGTCGGCCGCTGCGACGACCTGGTGTGGGGCTACGAGCGGGGCGTCCAGGACGACTACTACCCGTTCATGGACGTCCTCCACACCGACCTGGCCATCGACCGGGTCCCGTACGACGAGGACGACCTCCGGCGGGCCTTCACCACCCCCGCGCTCGACGGACTGCCCGTGCACGAGCGCCTGCTGCTCGCCCAGGTCATCGGCCGAGGGGGCGTGCTGCACACCGCGAGCCCCCGGCTGCTCAAGGCGGCCGACGGCCTGCCCGTCATGCCGCTCGAAGCCGGCGCGGAGCCCTCGTTCCCCGCGTACCTGGAGGACCTCTACCGGCGCTCGCTGGTGCTGAAGGTCGACTCCGACACCCTCTGAACACATTCCGAAGGGCACCCCACTCATGCCTGACACCTACTCCGGGACCGTCGTCCCGCTGATCACCCCCCTCGACGAGCACGGCACCGTCGACGAGCAGAGCGTCGTCCGGCTCCTCGACCACATCCGGACGGAGGTCACGGGCCTCATGCCGGCCCTGACCTCCGGCGAGGGCTGGAAGCTCGACGCCCGGCAGTGGCAGGACGTCGTCACGTACACCGTCAAGCACGCCGGCGGCCTGCCGGTGCTCGCCGGGATCCAGCTCCCCGACACCGCCTCGGTGGTCGACCGGGCCCGCACGGCCGCCGAGATCGGCGCCGACGCCGTCGTCGTCACCACGCCCTTCGGCGCCGACGTGACGCAGGACCAGATCGTCGACCACTACCGGGCGATCCGCGCGGCCCTCGACATACCGATCTTCCTCTACAACGAGGAGGCGCTGTCGGGCAACCGGATCGAGTTCGAGACCCTGATCCGGATCTGCAAGGAGATCCCGGGGATCGTCGGCATCAAGGAGTCCAGCGGCGACGCCGCCTTCACCCGCCGGATGGCCGAGGCCGGCACCGGCATCCCGGTCTTCGAGGGCTGGGAGAACCTCCTCGTCGACGCCCGCGGCATCCAGGGCTTCATCGGCCCGCTGGCCAACCTCGAACCGGGTCTGTGCAACGCGATGCTGGTCGACCCGACTCCGGACCGCCAGGCCGAGATCAACACCGTCTGCGAGAAGTACGGCGTCTTCAAGGACGACTGGTACCGCTGGGTCAAGAAGGAACTCCACGAGCGCGGCGTGATCAGCTCCCCCACCACCCACGAGGAGGTCGAGGCGGCATGAGCACCACCCCCGCCTCCCCCACCGCCTCCTCCGTCCCGGTGGCCGCGCACTCGATCGCGGCCCCGGCCGCGACCGCCCAGCGCGAACTCCACGCCCTCTACCGGCGGGTGCCCAACCTCGGCGACTACGGCTCGATGACCGCGATCGAGGAGCGGTGGATCCTGCCGAAGGCACGCGCCTACGAGGCCTCCGCGCCGAGCTTCGGCTCGGCCGGCGAACTGCTCCAGGCGCTCAAGGAGTTCCTCGCCGAGGAGGAGGCCGCGCTCCCCGAGAGCGCGACCTTCCTCGCCGAGCACGCCACGCTCGACCAGTTCAAGGTGGTCGTGCGGGAGTTCGCGCTCGACGGGCTCACCGAGTCCGAGTCGCTGCTCCCGGTCGTCCCCCGGCTGCCGTACCGCTCCGCGATGGCGGTCTTCCGGGTCCTCATCGACGAACTCGGCTGCGGCAACGAGGAGCAGGCGCACTCCCAGCTCTACCGGGACCTGCTCACCGAGCTCGGCATGAGCCTGGAGCTCGACGACTACCTCGACGACACGTCGCCGGAGTGCTACGCGTACGTCAACATGTTCCACTGGCTGGCGAGCCGGGCGCCGTCCCCGCAGTACTTCCTCGGGGCGTACGCCTACTTCGAGACGAGCGTCCTGTACGCCTTCCAGAGCTTCGCCCGCGCGGCGCGGCGCCTCGGGATCGTCCACGACGCCTACTACACCGAGCACCTGTACATCGACTCGTACCACAGCAACCACATGCGGACGGCGATCCGCGCGCTCGACGAGCCGGACTTCGGCAAGATCTGGGCGGGCGTGCGGCTGGCGTCCGACATCGTCGGCGTGGCCACGGAGACGGCGATCGCGCGGGCGCGGGAGACCGTCGCATGACGGCCGTGCCCGCCGGGCGGCGGGGCTCCGGCGAGCCCACCGTCCGCCAGGTGACCGAGGACCTGGTCCTCGTCGAGGTCGGCGGCCGCAAGGTGCTCGCGGCCGCCGTCTGCCCCCACCGCGGGGGCCGGCTCAAGTACGGCAGGGTCGACGGGGACAGGCTGCGGATCACCTGCCCCCTGCACCACACGACCTTCGACCTGACCAGCGGAGAGCGCCTCTCGGGGGCGGCCTGCGCCGCCCTCCGGGTGGTCGACGTGCTGCCCGGACAGGACCGTCCCGAGGACCTCGCCGGGGGCGCCTCATGACCACCACACCGACCGGGGCGGCGTCCACCGTGACGCCGCCCCGTGCGGCGGTCGACCACGACGGGATCGCTCCGGTGCCCGAGGAGGAGCGCACCTCCTCGCCGGGCGACTTCGGCTGGATCTGGCCCTCCGCGCAGTTCTCGTTCGGCACGGTGGTGCTCGGCGCGCTGCCCGTGGTCTTCGGTCTGGGCTGGTGGGCCTCGGCGAGCGCGATCGCGGCCGGCGTGGCCGTCGGGACGGCGCTGCTCGCGCCGCTCGCCCGGTTCGGGGTCCGCACCGGCACCAACGACCCAGTGGCGAGCGGGGCGCACTTCGGCGTGCGGGGCAGGGTCGTCGGCAACCTCATCACGGTGGTGACGGCGCTCGGCTTCTTCGCGATCGCCGTGTGGACCGGCGGCACGGCCGTGATGGTCGCGGGGCACCGGCTGCTGTCCACGCCGACGGGTCCGGGCGCGCTGACCGTCGCGATGTTCGTGACGGCGGCGGCGGTCGCGCTCGTCGCCGTGCGGGGCCACGAGACGCTGGTCCGCACGTACCGGATCACGGCGGTCACCGGCGGGGCGGTCCTGCTCGGCACCGCCCTCGTGCTCGCCCCGAAGTTCGACGCGGGGTACGCCGGTGGGCCCCTGGCGCTCGACAGCACCCTGCACACCTGGCTGCTCGCGGCGACCGCGTCCGCGACCGTGCCCCTGTCGTACGCCACCTTCCAGGGCGACTACACCCGCTACATGCCGGCCACCACCCCCACCGGCCGGGTGGTGCGGGCGAGCGGGATCTCGATGTTCCTCAGCAGTCTCGCGGCGCTGCTCACCGGCGCGTACGTGACGACGCTGTTCCCCGTGCCCGACGAGCCGTGGCTGCAGGGCCTCACGGACGCGGTGCCGGGCTGGTTCGCGGTGGCGGTGGTCGTCTTCGGCTTCGCGGGCACCCTCCCGCAGGCCGGACTCTGCTTGTACGCGGCGGGGCTCTCCGCCAACTCGGTGTTCTGGCGCTCCTCGCGGGCCGCCGTGACCACCGTCGTCGCGCTCCTCGCGGTGGCCGTGCTGTACCTCGGGGCGGTGGTGTACGACGCCATGGACGCCATGTCGGCGTTCGTGACGCTGCTGCTCACCGTCGTGGCCCCCTGGGCGGCCGTGCTCTCCGTCGGGTACGTGTTCCACCGGGGCCGGTACGACGCGGAGGCGCTGCGGGCGTTCGCCACGGGCGGCGGCGGACGGTACTGGTACACGGCCGGGGTCAACCCGAGAGCGGTCACGGCCTTCGCGATCGGCTCCGCCGTGGGCGTCCTGTGGGTCAACAACCCCCTGTACACCGGCCCGTTGACAGGCCTCACGGGCGGGGTGGACCTGAGCCTGCCGGCGTCCTTCGTGGTCGCCGCCGTGCTGTACGGGGCGCTGTGCCAGGTGTGGCCGGAGCCGCTGCTTCCACCGTCACGAACGTCGAGGTGATGCCATGTCTGTGCCAACGGGTCGTCTGACGGTCCGGTCGGTCGTCGAGGAGGCGGAGGGCGTACGGGGGCTGATCCTGGCCGATCCCACCGGCGCCGCACTCGCTCCCTGGGAGCCCGGCGCGCACCTGGAGGTGACGCTGCCGTCCGGGACGGTCCGGCACTACTCGCTCTGCGGCGACCCGGCGGACCGGAGCACGTACCGGATCGGGGTGCTGCGCGAGCCGGCGGGCCGGGGAGGCTCCGAGGAGCTCCACACGGCCGTCGGCGAGGGCACGGTCCTCGACGTGCGGGGCCCGTTCAACCGGTTCCCGCTGCTGCCGGCCGAGCGGTACCTCTTCGTCGCGGGCGGCATCGGCATCACCCCGCTGCTCCCGATGATCCGCTCCCTGCCGCCGGGCTCGTGGTCGCTGCTCTACGGCGGCCGGAGTCTGGCCTCCATGGCGTACCGCGAGGAGCTCTCCGCACTCCCCGGGGTCACCCTCGTCCCGCAGGACACCCATGGGCTGCCCGACCTGGACGCGGTCCTGGCCGGCCAACCCGACGGGACGGCCGTGTACTGCTGCGGCCCGGAGGGGCTGCTGCGGGCGGTGGAGGAGCAGTGGCCGGGTCCGCTGCACACGGAGCGGTTCGGAGCCGCCCCGGCGGAGCGGGCCTCCGGCGAGGGCGGGTTCGAGGTCGAGCTCCGGCGGACCGGGCGGACGCTGCGCGTGGAGCCCGGACGGACCCTTCTCGACACCGTGCGGGAGGTGGTGCCGGGTGTCGCGTACTCCTGCGAGGAGGGCTGGTGCGGCACCTGTGAGACGAAGGTGCTCGCCGGGACCCCCGAGCACCACGACTCCGTCCTCGGCGAGGACGAGAAGGCCTCGGGGACGACGATGATGATCTGCGTGGGGCGCTCGCGGGGCGAGCGTCTCGTCCTGGACCTCTGACGCGCGGAAGCCCGTACCGGTCGATGCCGGTACGGGCTTCCGCGTTCGGTCAGGGGAAGATCACCAACGCCCGGCCGCCCTTGCCCGCGAGCATGTTCTCGAAGGCGCCCGGGATGCCGTCCAGGGTGATCCGCTCGGTGACGAGCGCGCCGAGGTCGAGCCGGCCGGCCCGGATGTGCCCGGCGAGCACCGGCAGGTCCTCGGCCGGGTTCGAGTTGCCGTAGACGCAGCCGGCCAGGGTGCGGCCCCAGTGGAAGATCTCCAGGGCGTTGAAGGTGACCTGCTGGTCCTTGCCGCCGATGCCGACGACCGTGGTGCGGCCGCCGCGCCGGGTGGACTCCCAGGCGGTGCGGATGGTGACCGCGCGGCCGACGCACTCGACGGCCACGTCGACGCCCTGGCCCCCGGTCAGCTTCCGGATGTCCTTGGCCGTCGTCTCGGAGGCCACGACGTACTCGGTGGCGCCCGCCGCCCTCGCGAGCGCCTCCTTCTCCGGGGAGACGTCCACGGCCACGATCGTCGAGGCGCCCGCGATCCGGGCGGCCTGGAGCGTCGCGAGGCCCACCCCGCCCACGCCGAAGACGGCGACGGTCTCGCCCTCCCGGACCCGGGCCGAGTGGTGGACCGCGCCCCAGCCGGTGAGGACGGCGCAGCCGAGCAGCGCGGCATCCGTGAGCGGCACGCCGTCGGGGACGGGCAGGACGCAGTTCGCGGCGACGACCGTCTCCTCGGCGAACGCGGCGACGTTGAGTCCGGGGTGGAGCTCGGTGCCGTCCTCGGTGCGGGCGTGGATGTTCGCGGCGCCGGTCAGGGCGTTCGCGCAGAGCCAGACCTCGCCGAGCGAGCAGGGGTGGCAGCTGCCGCAGGACGGCGCCCAGTTGAGGACGACACCGTCGCCGGGGGCGACGTGCGTGACGCCCTCGCCGACCGAGACGACGGTGCCCGCGCCCTCGTGGCCGAGGACGGCGGGGACCGGCACGCGCATGGTGCCGTTCGACAGGGAGAGGTCGGAGTGGCAGACCCCGGCGGCGGCGAGCCGGACCCGGACCTGGCCGGGTCCGGGCTCGGGGAGTTCGATGCCGGTGATCTCCAGCGGAGAGCCGACGGCGGGCAGGACGGCGGCGCGGATCACGCTGTCTCCTCGCTTCCTAGAACTGCAGGGACTTGGTCTGGAGGTACTCGGCGAGTCCGTGCACGCCGAGCTCCCGGCCGACGCCGGACTGCTTGTACCCGCCGAAGGGGGCCAGCGGGTTGAAGCGGCCGCCGTTGATGTCGACCTGGCCGGTGTCCATGCGGCGGGCGAAGGCGACGGCCTCGGCCTGCTCGCCCCAGACGGCTCCGGCAAGGCCGTAGACGGTGCCGTTGGCGATCGCGAGGGCCTCGTCCTCGTCCTCGTACCGCAGGAGCGAGACGACCGGGCCGAAGATCTCCTCCTGCGCGATGGTCATGTCGGGGGTGACGTCGGCGAAGACGGTCGGGGAGACGTAGTAGCCGGTCTCGCGCGGGGCCTCGGGGCCGCCGGCGACGAGCCGGGCGCCCTCCTCGATGCCCTTCTCGATGTAGCCGCGGACGCGCTGCTGCTGCTTGGCGTTGACGAGGGGGCCGACGCGCTCGCCGGGGACGTACTTGGCGACGGCCTCGGCGGCCAGCGCCACCGCCTCCTCGTACCGGTCGGCCGGGATCAGCATCCGGGTCCAGGCGCTGCACGTCTGGCCGGAGTTGGACATGACGTTGGCGATGCCGACGGCGACGGCCTTGGGGAGGTCGGCGCTCGGCAGGATCACGTTGGCGGACTTGCCGCCGAGTTCGAGGGCGACCCGCTTGACGGCGCCGCCCGCGAGGGCGCCGATCCTCTTGCCCACGGCGGTGGAGCCGGTGAAGGAGACGAGGTCCACGTCCGGGTGCTCGGCGAGCGCCTGGCCTGCGACCGGGCCGAGGCCGGTGACCAGGTTGAAGACGCCCGCGGGCAGGCCCGCCTCGTGGACGGCCTCCGCGAACAGCTGCGCGGTGAGCGGGGTGTCCTCGGCGGGCTTGAGGACGGTGGTGCAGCCGGCGGCGAGGGCCGGGGCGACCTTGGCGACGATCTGGTGGAGCGGGTAGTTCCACGGGGTGATCGCTGCGACGACGCCGACCGGCTCGCTGTAGACCGTGGAATTGCCGACCTTCTCCTCGAAGGGGTGGACGGCGGCGAGTTCGGCGTACGAGCCGGCGACGGCGATCGGCAGTCCCGCGTGGACGGCGGCGGCGAGCTGCGGCGGGGCGCCGAGCTCGGCGGTGACGGTGGCGGCGATCTCCTCCGCGCGGGCGGCGAGCGCGTCGCGGAGCGCGGCGATACGGGCTCCGCGCTCGGCGGGCGGGGTGGCGGCCCAGGCGGGGAGCGCGGCGCGGGCGGCACGGACGGCGGCGTCGACGTCCTCGGCGGTGCCGGCCGGGACGTGGCCGATGACCTGCTCGTCCGCCGGGTTGACCACCGGGATGGTGTCGGTGGAGGAGGCGGGGCGCCACTCCCCGCCGATGTACATCGCGTCGTGGGCCTTCATCCGGTGTCTCCTCACGTGACCGCTTCGTCGTCGACCCCAAACTAGCGCTGTTAGTTTTCAGACGCCAGGGCCCACCGCAGTGCGTCCGGTCACCCCCCGTGTGGGCAATCGTCCCGCAGGGCGGGACGGGTGGGCACACGGGACGGCGCCCTTCCGCGGCGCCTCCGCGTTCCGCGCCCTGGCCCGCACCACCTTGCGCGGCGCACGACGTGGTGCGGGTTCAGGCGCGGGAGCCTAGGCCCGGCGAGGGGCGCCGTTCCGTGTGCCCACCCTCCCCCAAGCTCTCGGCTTCGCTCGAGCAGGGGGGACCCCCACGCCCCTTGCGGAACGCCTGCCCACAACGGGGTGGGCACCGCCCCGGCGGAACGCATGCCCACAACGGGCGGGGCGCAGGCCCACGACGGGCGGGGCTCGGCCCAGTAATTCGTCAGTAACGCCACCCCCCTAGCGTCCCCCCTCGAGCCCGCCCCGCCGCCCCCGGGCCCTGGGGGTGGCGGGGCGCCGGCTTCCCCCGTACCAGCGATGGAGGAGCCACCCACATGCACCCGCCCCGCTCACCCCTCCGGCGCGGAACCACCGCCTGGGCCGCGGCCGCCGCCACCGCCGCGGCCCTGCTCGCGGCGCCCGCCGCGACGGCGGCACCGACCTCCGCACAAGCCCCGCACGCCCCGCACGCCCCGCACGCCACCGTCGATCCCGGCGTCACCGCGACCGTCGACGCCGGCCGCGAGGCGACGTTCTTCGTGGTCCTCGCCGAGCGCGCCGACCTCTCCCGGGCCCGTACCCAGCGCGGTCACGAGCAGAAGGCCCGGGCGGCCTTCGACGCCCTGCGCGCCGAGGCCGGCCGCAGCCAGGCCTCCCTCACCCGCTTCCTCGACCGCGCCAAGGTCGGCTACGAGTCGTACTGGATCGCCAACGCCGTCAAGGTCACCGGCGGCAAGGCCCTGGTCGAGCAGCTCGCCGCCCGCCCCGACGTGGCGGCCCTCCGCCAGGAGCGGCACTACGCCCTCGACACCGTCGAGGAGACCGCGACCGCCGCCGAGGAGGCCGTGACCCCCGAGTGGGGCGTCAAGGACATCAAGGCCGACCAGGTCTGGTCGCAGTACGACAACCGCGGCGAGGGAATCGTCGTCGCGAACATCGACTCGGGCGTGCAGTTCGACCACCCCGCCCTGAAGGGCACCTACCGGGGCAACCTCGGCGACGGCACCTTCAGCCACGACTACAACTGGTACGACCCGACCGGCCAGTGCACCGGCGGCACGCCCTGCGACAACAACGGCCACGGCACCCACACCATGGGCACCATCGCCGGCGCGGGCGGCATCGGCGTCGCCCCCGGGGCGAAGTGGATCGCCGCCAAGGGCTGCGAGGCCCGCAGCTGCTCCGACTCCTCGCTCCTCAAGTCGGGCCAGTGGATCCTCGCGCCGACCGACCGCACCGGGCAGAACCCGCGCCCCGACCTCGCCCCGGACATCGTCAACAACTCCTGGGGCGGCGGGAACACCACCTTCTACCAGGACATCATCACCTCCTGGAACGCCGCCGGGATCTTCGAGGCCTTCGCGGCCGGCAACTCCGGCAACGGCGTCAGCTGCTCCACCACCGAGGCCCCCGGCGCCCAGGCCCCGGCCTACGGCGTCGGCGCCTACGACGTGAACGGGAAGATCGCCGCCTTCTCCGGCTTCGGCCCCTCCCTCGTCGACGGCTCGATGAAGCCGAACATCTCGGCCCCGGGCGTCGACGTCCGCTCCTCCTGGCCCGGCGGCCTCTACCGCGCGATCTCGGGTACGTCGATGGCGACCCCGCACGTCGCCGGCGCCGTCGCCCTGCTCTGGTCCTCGGCGCCCTCCCTCATCGGGGACATCGAGGCCACCCGGGCCGCCCTGAACGGCTCCGCGCGTGACGTCGACGACACCCACTGCGGCGGCACCGCGGCCGCCAACAACGTGTGGGGCGAGGGCAAGCTGGACGTCCTCGCCGCCGTGGACCGCGCCCCGCACACCGCGGCCACCGTCACCGGCACGGTCACCGACCGCGCCACCGGCGCCCCGCTCGCCCACGTCACCGTCACGGCCGCCGGCGCCTCGGCCTCCGGCGACGGGACCCGTCGCACCGTGACCACCGACGCGACCGGCGCCTACCGGCTGACGCTGCCCGCCGGCACGTACACCCTCACCGCCGGCGGCTACGGCTACCGGGACCTCACCGAGAACGGCCTCACCGTCACCACCGGCCAGGCCCTCTCCCACTCCCTCGCCCTGGACGCCGTCCCCGCGCACGCCGTCACCGGCACCGTCCTCGACGTCACCGGAAAGCCCCTGAAGGGCGCCACCGTCCGCTTCACGGACGCGCCGCTCACCCCGGTCGTCACCGACGCCTCCGGCGCCTTCCGCTTCCCGGCCGTCGCCGAGGGCTCCTTCACCCTCACCGCGACCCCGGCCGCGCCCGTCCTGTGCAACGGCGCCTACCAGGCCGTCCTCGCGGTGGACGGCGACGAGAACGTGACGGCCGCCCTGCCCGCCCGTACCGACGCGTCCGGAAACGGCTGCCTGCCCGCCTCGTACGCCTGGACCACCGCGTCGACGAAGCTCGCGCTCTCCGGCGACGAGAACGCCAAGACGATCGCCCTGCCGTTCCCCGTCTCCTTCTACGGCGTCACGTACCACCAGGCGAGCGTCACCACCAACGGCCTGGTCAACTTCCTGGCCCCGCGCCTCGGCGACTACGCCAACACCGCCCTGCCGTCCCCGGGCCAGCCGAACGGCATCCTCGCCGCGTACTGGGACGACCTGACCCTCGACGCCAAGTCGGCGGTCAGGACCGGGACCAGCGGGACCGCCGGGCAGCGCAGGTTCACGATCCTCTGGGAGAACGCCGCCTTCGCCTCCGACACCTCCAGGCGCGTCACCTTCGAGGCCGTCTTCGAGGAGGCGACCGGCGCGATCGTCCTCCAGTACCAGTCGATCGGCGCCGACGCCCGGGAAGCCGGCGGCAGCGCGACCGTCGGCATCGAGAACCAGGCCGGGACCGACGCCCTGCAGTACTCCTTCGACGAACCGGTCCTGAAGGACCGTTCGGCCCTCCGTATCTTCCCCGAGGCGGCGTGATGACCCACCGTTCCCGGCGCGGCGTACGCCTCGCCTCCGCCCTCGTCGCGGCGGGCCTCGCCCTCACCGCGCTCCCCGCGACCGCCGCCCACGCGGCCGACGGACCCGTCGCCCCCGACGGCGCCCGCATCCTCACCGACGCCCAGGCCGACGCCCTGGAGCAGCGCGCCGAGGCCCCGCGGACCCTGGACGTCACCCCGCAGAACGAGCGGCCCGCCGCCTCCCTGACGGCCGAGACCCAGGACACGGCGGCCTCCGGGGTGAGCGTCACCCAGGCCTCCGCCCTGGAGACCTACCGCGGCCAGGCGGACACGGCCCAGCTCGGCGGCGGGCACGGCGACTTCCTCGCCGTGCACAGCCTCGGCACCGTCACCCGGCTCGCCGCGGACGGCCGCACGGTCTGGAAGCGGGACAACGCCTCGCTCTACGCCGACTGGCAGGTCAAGAACATCCGCCCCTGGCAGTCCGAGCCGTATCCGGCGCGGATCACCACCGGCTTCCACGCCAACAGCCCCTTCGCGGACAGCTCCGACCGGGGCTGGGCGCAGGGCGACCTCACCGGCGACGGCGTCGCGGACGTCGTCTTCACCGCCGACGTCGGCACCAGCCCGTACCGCCCCTTCACCTCCCCCGGCTCGCCGCTCACCACGGGCACCTTCGTCACCGTCCTCGACGGCGCCACCGGCCGGACGCTGTGGTCGAAGCTCTTCGCCGACGCCCAGCAGGTCACCCTCGTCGGCGGCACCCTGCTCGTCGGCGACCAGCCCTCGACCAACCTGAACGCCGCGAAGGACGCCACCGCGTCGCTCCAGGCCTTGCGCTTCTCGTACGACGGCACGAGGCTCTCCGCGACGGCGGCCTGGACGTACGAGACGGGGCAGCGCAACGGCCGGTGGGGCTCCACCCTGCCGCTCGGGGACGGTCGTGTCGCGGTCTCCTGGTACGTGAAGAAGACGGCGACGGCCCCCGCCGCGGGCCGCACCCTGGTCCTCGACACGGCCGACGGCTCGGTCGTGTGGCGGACGGACAACGACCTGTACTCCCGCCAGCTGGCCTACGACCCGGCCCGCCGTCGTCTGCTCGCCCTGGAGCAGGCGGACTACCGGGACGGTGTACGGTACGAACTCGCCGGCTACGACCCGGCCGACGGCACCCGCACGACCCTCGACACCCGGGTCAACGCGCTGGGTATCGGGCTGCGGATCGGCCAGCTGCGCGGGGACGAGGCGCCGGAGTACGCGATCAGCGAGTCGACCCTCGACGAGTACCTGTACGTCAACACCGCGACCGTCCGCGCCCTGGACGGCGGCGACGCGGCCGAACTGTGGTCCCGCACGGTGAAGCGCGGCGAGGGCGACGGCAAGGACGGCGACTCCGCGCTCGGTCTGAAGATCGTCGACGGCAAGGTCCTCGCCTCGTACTTCACCACCGAGGGCAAGGACACCGCGGCCAACCCGGGCGGCAGCCGCTTCGGCACCCTGACCGCGCTCAACGGCCGGGACGGGGAGGTGCGCTGGCAGCACAAGGGCGCGGACGCCTCCCCGATCTACGCCCAGCCGTACCGCGAGGGCGACGAGTGGCGGGTCCGGACCGTCGACAACGAGCAGAACATCCGCTCGTACGGGCTCGGCAGCGGCCGGCAGACCTCCGTCACCCCGCTCCAGGCGAACCTGTCCACCGGCCTCGCGGCCGATGTGAACGGCGACGGACGCAAGGACGTGATCGTCGGCGGCCAGTCCCAGGGCCTGTGGGCCTACGACGGCCCGTCGCTCGCCTCCGGGAAGCCCCGGATGCTGTGGCGGGCGACCCTGCCGGGCTCCGTGCAGGGCGACATCCGGATCGCGGACACCGACGGCGACGGCCGGCGCGACGAGCTCGTCGTCGCGGCCGACACGGCGGCCGTGGTCGTCGACTCCGCCACCGGCCGGGTCCGCAGGACCATCGACGGCGAGGGGCAGTTCGTCCGCTCGGTGACGGTCGGGGACCTCGACGGGGACGGCGACGACGAGATCCTCGTGCCGACGAACGCGGTCCACGCCTACGCCGGCGACGGACACCAGCTGTGGGAGTACGCGCCCGCGTACGGCCTGGTCTTCTCCGACCTCGCCGTCGCCGAGGGCAAGGTCCTCGGCTCGTACCAGACGCGCGGGGTGCTCGACGGGACCGGCGTGGTCGGCGGGACGGCGCTCGACGCCCGTACGGGCAAGGTCCTCTGGTCGGCGGACCCGACGTGGACCGGCGACCCGGACACCACGGCGTACGCGGCGCAGCTCTACCACGGGGTGTACGCCTCGCCCGGCGTCCCGTACGCCGACGGGCACGCGGTCGTGTACTCCTGGATCGTGCGGCAGGGAGCCTACTGGACGACGTACTTCGAGTTCCGTGACCTCCGCACCGGCAAGGTCGTGCACACCGCGACGGGCGGCGGCGCGTGGACGCTCGGCAACTGGTTCACCGGCGACGAGGGCCTCGTCCTCGCCGGTACGGCCTCGCTGCGGACCTTCGCCAAGGACGGCCAGGACTACGGGATCTACACCCTGCCGGTCCTGCACCGGGCGGAGTTCGCGACCGGCCCCGGCGGCCGGCGGCTGATCGTCGGCGGCACCGAGGGCGCGGCCTATGTGTGGGACCCGGCGGTGCTCACCGCAGGCCGCAACTACCCCGACCAGCTGACCAGGCTGAACGGGTACGCGACGCAGAACCTGGTCGTCGCGGACCTCGACGGCGACGGGGTGGACGAGATCGTCGCCCTGGGCAAGGACGACACGGGCTTCGACCGGACGATCGAACTGTCCGGCGGACGCTATCTGCTGTCGGACGACTCGATGCACGGCATGCTGACGGGCCGCCTGACCGCCCAGTAACCCGCGCACCGCCCCGAGACCCCCGCCCGGACCGCCGGCCGGGGGTCTCCGGCTTCTCTGGACCGCAGCATTCCGTTTCAGGGGGCACCCATTACAGTGGGCGCCCTCATGGGCGCAGACATACCAGCGGGCGCACCTCCCGTGCTGCGGGTGCATCTCCTCGGCGGGTTCCGGGTGGACCGGGACGGCGGGCCGCCGCTCTCCGAGCGCTGGCCGCGCCCGAGCGCCCGGACCCTGGTGAAACTGCTCGCGGTCTCCCCCGGGCACAGTCTCCACCGTGAGCAGGCGCTGGAGATCTGCTGGCCGGACGCGGACCCGCAGGCCGCGCTGGGCAGTCTGCGGGTGGCGCTCCACGCGGCCCGCCGGGCGATCGAACCCGAGCTGGCACCCCGGGCGGCGTCCTCCTATCTGACGGGCGAGGGCGCGCTGCTCCGCCTCGATCCGCGGACGGTACGGATAGACGCCGACGAGGCCGAGGCCCGCGCGGAGGCGGCGCTCGCCGACGGCGAGCGCGCCGGACTCGCGGCCGCCGTGGAGGCGTTCACGGGCGACCTGCTGCCCGAGGACCGGTACGCGCCCTGGGCGGAGGCCCGCCGCGAGCGGCTGGCCGCCCTGCGGGAACGCACCCTGGTCGCCCTCGCCGCCGCCCACCTGGCGGCCGACTGCCCCGAGGAGGCGGTGGCGGCGGCCGAGCAGGTCCTGGTGGCGGCCCCCGCCGAGGAGGAGGCGCACCGGCTCCTGATCGAGGCGTACGTCCGGCAGGGGCTGCGCCGCCGGGCGGTCGCCCAGTACCACCTGTGCCGGGAGGCGCTGGACGCGGAGTTCGGTGTGCGGCCCGGTCCGGAGACCGAGCGGCTGCACCGGGCGGCGCTCGCCACCGCCCCGCCGGCCTCCCGGTCGGTGGGGCCCACGCTGCCGGCCGTGGTGCGCCGCCCGCCCGGCACTCCGCTGCGCGGCCGGGACGAGCTCCTCGCCCGGCTGCTCTCCACCGGCTCCCCGCCCGTGCTCCTGCTCACCGGGGAGGCCGGGCTCGGCAAGACACGGCTGGCCGGGGAGGTGGCCCGGCGGGCGGCCGCCGAGGGTACGGCCGTGCTGTGGGGGGCGGGCCATGACGCGGAGGGCCACACGCCGTACGGCCCGTTCGCCGAGGCGCTGGACGGCTGGCTTGCCGGCCGGCCGACGGCGGAGCGGGCCAGGACGGGGGCGGAGTATCCCGAACTGGCGGCGCTCCTGCCGTCCTTGGGGCGGGTGCCCGCCGGGAGTGGGCGCAGTCCCGAGGAGGAGCGGGACCGGCTGTTCCGGGCGACGGCGGGGCTGCTCGGTGAACTGGCGGCGGAGCGGCCCGTGATGGTGGTGCTGGACGACCTTCACGCGGGGGACGCGGGCTCGTTCCAGCTCCTCGGCCATCTTGCCCGCCGGGCCCGGGAGTCCGGAAGGGCTTGGCGATTTCTCGCCACTGTGCGTCCCGAGGAACTTCCCGCCGCCGACCCGCGCCGCCAGGTCCTCGACCTGCTGGTCCGCCAGTCGCTCGCGGGCGCGGTCGAACTCCCCCGGCTCTCCCGCGAGGCCTGTCTGGCCCTGACGGCCGACGCCCTGGGCACCGGAGGCCCCGCCCCCGAGCGGGTGTGGGAACTGTCCCTCGGCAACCCGCTGTTCGCGCTCGAACTGGCGCGTGCGGTCCGGGACGGAGACGGCCGGGCCGGTGCCCCCGAGGGCGTGCGCCAGCTGGTGGCCGAGCGCCTCGCCCGGCTCGCCCCCGCGGCCCGACGGGTGGTCGACGCGGTCGCGGTCGCCGGTCAGGACGCGGCCCTGACCGAGGTCCTCGACGTGGCCCGGCGCGGCGGGCATCCGCGCCTCTCGGCCGCCGAGGCCACGGAGGGCGTGGAGGCGGCCGTCGCCGCCTCCGTGGTCGAGGAGCGGCAGGTGGTCTCCGAGGGCCGGCCGGTCGCCGGACTCGCCTTCCGTCACCCGCTGGTGCGGCTCACCTGCTACGAGGGCCTGTCGGCGGCCCGGCGCCGGCTGCTGCACTCGGCGTACGCGGAGGCCGTGCTCCGCCGCCGCCCGGAGGCCGTGGACACACTGGCCGCCCATCTGACCCGGGCGGACGACCCGCGTGCCACCGGCTATCTGCGGCAGGCCGCCGAGCGGGCGGCCGCGCTCTACGCCAACGACACGGCCGACCGCTACTACGCCGAACTCACCGACCGGCTCGACGCCCTGGCCGCCGACTCCGCGCGGGCCCGGATCGACCGCAGCGCCGTGCTGCGCCGGCTCGGCCGGTTCGAGGAGGCGGCGCGGCTGCTCGGCGAGGCGCTGGAGGAGCTGGGCCGGCGCGGGGACGCGGACGGCCGCGTCCTGGCCGCGGCGCGGCTCGCGGAGCTCATGCCGAAGACACGGGGCACGGAGGACGGCTTCCGGCTGCTCGACTCCTGCCCGCCCGGTCCGGACACCCCGGCCGCGGTGGCGAGCGCCCACCATCTGTCCCGCGGGGTGCTGTGCTTCGTCGCGGGCCGGTACGAGGAGGGGGTCGCCGCCGCGCGGGCCGCGGAGGACGCGGCGCAGGCGGTGACGGGACCGGAGCGGCGCGGGCTGCTCGCCAGGGCCCTCGCGGCGCGGGCGACCTCGCTGGGTCTGGCGGGCCGCTTCGGGCAGGCGGGGCCGGTCGCGGACCGGGCGCTGCCGCACGCGGAGGCGTACGGAGATCCGCAGCTGCTCGCCTCGGTGCTCTCGGTGCTGCGCGAGACGGCCCGGCGGGCGGGGCGGCTGCGGGAGGCGATCGACACGGGCCGCCGGGCGCTCGCGCTCGCGGAGCGTTCGGGCGATGCGACGGCGACGGTCTTCGAGCGGGCGAACCTCGCGGAACTCCACCTCCTCGTCGAGGAGGTGGAGGAGGCGCGCGAGCTGGCCGAGACGGCGGTGCGGGACACCGGTTCGCACGCCGGGTGGTGCGCGCCGTACGCCCTGGTGGCGCTCGCCCGGGTACGGATGCGGGCGGCCGAGCCGGGCGGCGGCGACCTGCTCGATCCGGCCGAGCGGACGGCCCTGGCCCAGGGGGACCACCAGGCCGGGTACGAGGTGCGGTCCGCGCGCGCCGAACTCGCCGTGCGGGAGGGCAGGCCCGAGGAGGCGCTGCGGCTGCTCGCGGACTGCCGGGAGACCGGTGCCGCGCATCTGACGGCCTGGGCGCTCCTCGCCTGCGGCCGGGCCGCGGAGGCCGCCGGGACGGCGGTCGGCGAGGTGGAGCGCGCGGAGCGGGCCGGGGAGCGGCTCGCGGAGACGGAGGCCCGTACGGCGCACGCCGCCGCCCTCGCGGCGCTCGGCCGGGAGCGGGAGGCGGTGGCCGGTTTCGACCGGGCGACGGCCCTGGCGGAGGCCCTGCCGTATCCGGCGGGGGCGCGGCGGGTGGCGTGGGCCCGTGGGGTGAGGTGGACGGACGGGGCACCCGGGATGGTCTGACCCCGCACACGCCCCGGCCGACGGAGCGGCTGGATTCCGTCGGCCGGGGCGTGGGTTCGTGGGCGGGATGTTCGGTCCGGGGGCCGGGAGTTCGGTCCGGGGCCCGGGGGTTCGGTCCGTGGGCCGGGTGTTCGCGTCCGTGGGCCGGGTCTCCGATCCGTGGGCCGGGTCTCCAGTCCGTGGGCCGGGGGGTTCGGTCCGTGGGCCGGGTGTGCGGTCCGTGGGCCTCGGTCAGATCTTCTGGGCGATCTCGGTGAGGTGGGCGAAGACGACGATGTTCGCCTCGTACCCCTTGCCGCGGTCGAAGGTCCCGCCGCAGGTGAGCAGCCGCAGTTCGGGCCGCCCGGTGTCTCCGTACACCTCCTTGTCGGGGAAGTCGCTCTTGGCGTACGTCCGGACCCGGTCGACCGTGAAGACGGCGACCTTGCCGTCGGCGCGGGCGACCCGGACGGTGTTGCCGGGGCTGAGCGAGTTGAGGTTGAGGAAGACGGCGGGCCCGGTGCGGGTGTCGCGGTGGCCGACGACGACGGCGGTCCCGCGTTCGCCGGGCGTGGACCCCCTGGCGTACCAGCCGACGACGCGGGGGTCGTCGACGGGCGGTGTGCCGAGCCGGCCGGTGGCGTCGAGGCCGAGTTCGATGACGGGGGCCTCGATGGTGATGGCCGGGACGGCGACGGTGACGGGGCGCGAACGGGCCAGTGGCGCGGGCGGGGGCGACGGCCGCGGTGTGGGTCTGGCCTTGGGCAGCGCCCTGTTCTTCGCCTTGTGGTCCAGGGCGGCGGGTGCCCCGGCCGTCGCCCCGGCCCGGCCGTGGGCGGCGGGGCCGTGGGCGGCGGGGCCGGGGGTGGCCGGGCCTGCGGCGAGCGGCGGGTCCGCCGGTTCCTCGTCGCCGGCCCACCAGACGCCCCCGGTCACCAGGACGGTGGTCACGGCCACGGTCCTGGTGAGCCGGATCAGGCGTCGCTGCCTGCGCGTGAAGCGGGACCTACGCGGCGCCATTGTCGCGGCGGCGCGAGCGGCGGATCAGGACCAGTCCGGCCGTGCCGGCGAGGCCGGCGGCGACGGCCGCCCCGACGCCGAAGGCGGAGGAGTCCTCGGCGGCGAGCTGCGCGCTGCCGCCGCCGCCCGCGCCGACCGGGCCGTGCGGGGGCTTGCCGTGGCCGTGGCCGTGGCCGCCGTTTCCGCCGTTGCCGTTACCGCCGTTGCCGTTGCCCCCGTTCCCGTTGCCGCCGTTCCCGTTGCCTCCGTTGCCGTTGCCGCCGTTGCCGCCGTTCTGGCAGTTGCTGATGACGTTGAAGACCTTCGACTTCGGGGCGCCGAGCTTGCCCTCCCAGGTCCATTCGACCTTGTACATGCCGATCGGCAGGGAGATCGGTCCGGCGGCCCCGTCACCGTTGGCGTTGAGCGGGACGGTGCCGGACCTCAGCGGGGTGCTGCCCTGGTTGTTTCCGGGCGGGCCGGGCTGCGGGTAGATCGCGTAGTCGATGCTCGGGAGTCCGTCGAAGTTGAGGGCGGCGAGGCGGAAGGGGCAGTCGACTCGGGGCTCGTTCACCGGGCTGGTGTCGGCCGTCGTCGACTGGTGCACCTTGACGTCGCCGTCGTCGCCCGGCGCGGCGAAGGCCGCCTGGGCACCCCCGAGGGTGACGGCGCTGAGTGCCATGGTGGCGAGCACCGTGCGGAGCAGGGTACGGGTGGGGGGTGTCGTCATCGTGGAGGTCCTCCAGTCGTGAGCACATCGGACGCTTACTGCGATAATCCGACTATCTGTCACAACATGGACACGGAGGGTGGCGACCCGTCGCACCACCCTCCGACTTCCACCCGTCCGGCTCACTCCCGCCGCCGCACACGACCGGGGCGTGGGCCGGTCCGGGGTCAGATGATCCCGAAGAGGATCCCGGCCGCGAGCACGACCAGCGAGGTCAGCGCGGCCCACTTCACCGTGAACCTGGTGTGGTCGCCGAACTCCACCTTGGCCATGCCGACGAGCACGTACACGGCGGGCACCAGCGGGCTCGACATGTGCAGCGCCTGGCCGACCAGCGAGGCCCGGGCGATCTCCAGGGGCGACACGCCGTGCGCCGCGCCCGCCTCCGCGAGGACCGGCAGCACGCCGAAGTAGAAGCCGTCGTTCGACATGAAGTACGTGAGCGGGATGCTCAGTACACCGGTGACCAGGGCCATGTGCGGGCCCATGCCCGCCGGGATGGCGCCGACGAGCCAGTCGGCCATGTGCTTGACCATGCCCGTGCCGGTGAGGACGCCGGTGAAGACGGCGGCGGCGAAGACCATGCCGGTGACGTTGAGGACGTTGTCCGCGTGGGCGGCGATGCGCTCCTTCTGCTCGGCCATCTTCGGGTAGTTGACGGTGAGCGCGAGGGCGGCGCCGAGGAGGAACAGCACCGGGATCGGCAGCAGTTCGAGGATCATCGCGGTGAGCAGCGCGACCGTGAGCCCGGCGTTGAACCAGTACAGCCTGGGCCGGAGCGTCGTACGGTTCGGGTCGAGCCCCTGGAACCCGTCACCGGCGTGGTCGTCGGCTCCCGAGTCCGTGCCGCCCGTGGCGCCCGAGGCCTGACCGGCCCCGGCCGCGCCCGTGCCCTTGCCGCTCTTTCCCTTGCTCTTGCCGCTCTTGCCCTTACCGCCGCCCGCCGTGACCAGCACCGCCTCGGTCTCCGGAACCAGGGCCTCGTCGAGGGTGAGGTAGCCGATCCGCTTGCGCTCGCGGCGACCCAGCACGTACGCCAGGGCGAAGACGAAGAGCAGGCCCACGCCGAGCGCGGGGATCATCGGCACGAAGATGTCGCCGGCGTCCAGCTTGAGCGCGGTCGCGGCGCGGGCGGTGGGGCCGCCCCACGGCAGGGTGTTCATGACGCCGTTGGCGGTGGCGGCAACACCCGTCATGACCACCAGGCTCATCTTGAGCCGCTTGTAGAGCGGATACAGCGCCGAGACCGTGATCATGAAGGTGGTGGAACCGTCACCGTCCAGGGAGACGATCGCGGCGAGCACCGCCGTACCCACGACGACCCGCACGGGGTCGGCCTTGCAGAAGCGCAGGATGCCCCGGACGATCGGATCGAAGAGACCGACGTCGATCATGACGCCGAAGTAGACGATCGCGAACATCAGCATCGCGGCGGTCGGCGCCAGCTTGCCGACGCCTTCGATGACGTAGTCGCCGAGCTGGGCCCCCTGCCCGACCGCGACGCAGAACAGCGCGGGAATCAGTACGAGCGCCGCGATCGGCGACATCTTTTTCAGCATGATCAGGACCAGGAAGGTCGCGATCATGGCGAAGCCGAGGACGGTCAGCATGGAGGACACCTCACGTTCACCCTTGAACTGCCGCCGAGCGGCGGTGCGGATGACGGTAGGTGCCCTCTTCCGCCGTTAACAAGATGTTGACGCGTGAGCAATACGAGCAAAACCCCAGGTCACGGCCGTGGTGACGGGTGGGGCCGACTACAGCGGCGACACCTCCACCGGGAATCCGTTGAGGACGGCGGTGCCGGAGAGGGGGTCGATCCGGGAGCCGTCGAGCAGCTGGTTGACGTTGACGCCGGGGCGCTCGGACGCGACGG
The DNA here is from genome assembly GCF_053616475.1 of Streptomyces sp. NPDC055815. Taxonomy (NCBI): domain Bacteria; kingdom Bacillati; phylum Actinomycetota; class Actinomycetes; order Kitasatosporales; family Streptomycetaceae; genus Streptomyces; species Streptomyces sp. NPDC055815. The sequence goes on from NZ_JBSHDU010000027.1 coordinate 34,222, forward strand.
CGAGCCGGGTGCCGGGCCGGTCGTGGCCCCAGCCGTGCGGGAGGCTCACGACCCCCGGCCGCACGCCGTCGGTGACCTCCACCGGCACCTCCAGCTCACCGCCCTCGCCCTTGACCCTGGCCGGCCCGCCATCGACCAGCCGCAGCCGCTCCGCGTCCTCGGGGTGCACCTGGAGGGTGCAGCGGTTCGTCCCCCCGCCGAGGGCGGGCGTGTTGTGCAGCCAGCTGTTGTTCGACCGCAGGTGCCTGCGCCCGACGAGCTGGAGGGTCCCCGGCTCGGGTACGGCGTCGAGGGCGGCGCGCAGCCGGGGCAGGTCGGCGGCGAGCGGTGCCGGGAACAGTTCGATCCGTCCGCTGCGGGTCTTGAGGAGCCCCGGCAGGCGCGGCTTCAGCGGCCCGAGGTCGATGCCGTGGGGGTGCGCCTTCAGTTCGTCGAGCGTGAGTCCGTACGGGCCGAGCCGCAGCATCAGGTCGAGTCGCCGCTCGGCCCCGGTGGCCCCGGTGAGCCGGGCGGCGAACTCCTTGGGATCCGCGCCGTACGCCGGCGAGTGCTCCTGCGTCACGGCCTTGGCGAGGGTGGTGTCGACGGCGAGGTCGTCGACGGCGGACGGCGGCGCGCCGTGCATCCCGGACACGGCGAGGATCAGCCGGGCGTGGATCTCGCACTCGTCCATGCGGTCCGCTTCCAGGGGGACGGCCGCCGGTGTGTAGCGGGCCTGGTCGCGGACGGCGAAGGCGTTGAAGGCGAAGTCGAAGTGGGCGCTGCGCGAGGGTGGCGGCGGGGGCAGCAGGACGTCGGCGTGCCGGGTGGTCTCGTTGAGGTACGGGTCGACGGCGACCATCAAGTCGAGGGAGCCGAGGGCCGCGTCGAGGCGGTCCCCGTCGGGCGCGGAGAGGACCGGGTTGGCGGCGACGGTGATCAGCGCGCGGATGCGCCCCTCCCCCGGCGTCTCGATCTCCTCGGCGAGGGCGACGAGCGGCAACTCGCCCTTGGTCTCGGGGTGGTGGGAGACGCGGCTGTGCCGGCGGCCGAGGGCGAAGCCTCTGCCGGGTCCTGCGGGGCGCGGGGCGGGGGCGGTGGCGGAGAGCGGGAAGAGCGCGCCGCCGGGCCGGTCGAGGTTGCCGGTGAGGACGTTGAGCACGTCGACGAGCCAGTTGGCGAGGCTGCCGTACGCCACGGTGGAGCTGCCCATCCGCCCGTAGACGGCGGCGGTGGGCGCGGCGGCGAGCTCCCGGGCGAGGGCGCGGATGGTGTCCGCGTCCACGTCGCAGGCGGCGGCGACCGCTTCGGGGCTGAACTCCCGCACCGCGGCCCGTACCTCCTCGACGCCCTCCACGTGGGCGGCGAGCGGGCCGAGGTCGGTGAGCTCCTCGTCGTAGAGCGTGTGGACGAGGGCCGCGAGGAGCAGCGCGTCGGCGCCGGGGCGGATCGCGACGTGCCGGTCGGCGAGGCGGGCGGTGCGGGTGCGCCGGGGGTCGACGACGGTGAGGGTGCCGCCGCGCCGGCGCAGTGCCTTGAGCCTGCCCGGGAAGTCGGGGGCGGTGCACAGGCTGCCGTTGGAGTCCAGGGGGTTGGCGCCGAGGATCAGCAGGTGGTCGGTGCGGTCCAGGTCCGGCACGGGGACGGCGAAGGGGTCCCCGAAGAGCAGCCCACTGGAGACGTGCTTGGGCATCTGGTCGAGCGTGGAGGCGGTGAAGAGGTTCCTGGTGCGCAGCGCGCCGATCAGCAGGGGCGGGTAGAGGGCGCCGGCGATGGTGTGCGCGTTGGGGTTGCCCAGGACGATACCCACCGCGTCCGGCCCGTACTCCTCGATGAGCGGGCGGATTCGGGCGGCGATCGTGTCGAACGCCTCGGCCCAGGTGGCCTCCTGGAGTCTGCCGTCCTTGCGGACCAGCGGGGTGCGGAGCCGGTCCGGGTCGGCGTCTATCTCGGGGAAGGAGGCCCCTTTGGGGCAGATGAACCCCTTGCTGAAGACGTCCTCGCGGTCGCCGCGAGCCCCGGTGACGCGGCTTCCGTCGAGCGTCAGGGTGAGTCCGCAGGTCGCTTCGCAGAGGGGGCAGATGCGCAGGGCGGTGGGCATGGCGTCTCCCTGGGTGCGTCGGGTGACGCCGAGCCTACCGACCGGTAGGCACGGGCGGGAGGGGCCTGCGGAAGGTCACGAGAGCGAGGGCGCCAGGTAGGCGTGGAGCAGGCACCGCGTCTCGGCGACGAGCGCCGGGTCTCCGGCGGGGTCCGCGCGGAAGGCGAGCCGGACGAGGGCGTCGGCGGTCTCGACGCCGACGAGGACCTTCCGGTGCAGCTCCTCGTCGGCGGCGCGGCCCAGGTGGGTGGCGAGGAGGGCGCAGATGCGTTCGGCGACGAGCCGGTTGGGGTCCTCCGCGGCGGCGTCGGACGAGCCGCCGTCCGGGCCCTCGGCCGTGCCGTCCGCCGGGCCGTCCGCCGCGGCCTCTCCGGGTGCGGCGGCGGGGACGCCGAAGTCGACGAGCGCGAAGCCGGGGACGGTCCGCTTCATCTCGATGAACTCGTCGAGGACGCCGTCGATGGCGCCGTGCGCGTCGAGGACGGCCGCCCCGGCGAGGCGGTCCGAGACCCGCTCGGCGTACCGGTCGAGGTTCCGGTGGGCGAGGGCGGCGACCATCGCCCGCTTGTTGCCGAAGAAGCGGTACACGGAGCCGATAGGGACGCCGGCGCGGGCCGCGACGGAGCGGGTGCTCAACTGCTCGTACCCGGTCTCGTCGAGGAGTACGGCACAGGCGTCGAGGATCCGGGTCAGCCGCTCGGCGCTCCGCTGCTGCACGGGGGCGCGGCGGAGGGCGGGCTGGGTTCGGGGACGGGTCTGGGGCACGGGGTCCATGATGCCGCTCCGGTCCGGTTCAGGCGATCAGCAGGCCGATGCCGCCGAGGGTGTACGCGATCATCAGCGCGAACAGCGGGAGTTGGCCGGCGACGGCCCGGGCGGGCGGGAAGAGGCGCACGGACCGGTCGTGCGCGGCGACGACACCGAGGACGTGACCGGTGACGATCGCGGCGACCTGGAGGGCGGCGAGGCCCCCGGGGCCCAGTGGTGGAGCGGGTGAGGGGGCGTTGTCAGTGCCCCCTGCCATGATGACTGTCCGTGGCCCTTCGGTCACGAAAAGCGAGAAGTAGTGGGCCACGAGATAGCCGAGGGCGATGGGCAGGAGCGAGTGGGCGAAGGAGGTGAGCGGAGTGGTGAGTCCGGGGTTCATCAGGCGCAGGGCGCCGGCGCAGAGGCCGTAGCAGGCGGCGGCGAGGGCGACGGATGCGAGGAGGCCGAGCGTGGCGGTGGGGACGGGGCCGAGGGAGGAGGTCTGGAGGGTGGTGATCCATCGGGGGTTGTCGGAGAGGCCGTCGTAGGCGGTGGAGCCGAGGAGGACGCAGACGGTGGCGACGAGACCTGGGGTCTGGGGGGTGGAGTCGAGGCCGTGGAAGGGGGAGCGCAGGACAAGACGGCCGTCGGCGCGGCGGCCAAGGGGTGAGAGCCGGGCGAGAAGGGAGGAGTAGACCTCGAAGGGGTCGGCGTGGGCGAACCACCGGTCGCCGTAGCGGGCGGCGCCCAGGAGTTGGACGCCGGTGTGGGTGGCGAGGGCGGTCAGGAGGGTGGTGGTGGAGGTGTTGTCGGGGGCGACGAGCTCCAGCCAGGTGAAGAGGAGGAGTCCCGCGGCGGCGGGCCGGATGCCGAGGGCGGCGGGCAGGGGGCGCGGGTTCCTGGGCGGGCGGAGGGCGTGGAGGGCGCGCAGGGGGTTGAGGAGGCGCCAGACGGGGCCGAGGAGGAGGGAGGCGGGGACGAGTCCGACCCAGAGGAGGACGTAGAGGGCGCCGGGCGCGGGGTTGCGGTCGGGGTCGTCGGGGCCGAGGAGGAGGTGGAGGAGGAAGACGAGGGCGGTGGCGGTGCCGAGGAGGCGGAGGGCGGTCCGGGTGGCCGGGGCGTCGGCCACCCGCTGGAGGACGGCGGGGAGCGGGCGGCCGGAGAGGTCGCCGCGGAAGCGGGAGGAGGACCAGAGCAGGCCGAGGGCGAGGAAGGAGACGAGGAGGGCGGTGAAGGCGCCGGCGTAGGCGTAGAAGGGAGAGAGGGGGAGGTCGTGCCGGGAGCCCACGCCGTGGGCGAGCGGGGTCCCGAAAAACTCTGCGGTGGCGGGGACGGGGCTCATCGGACGACGAGTTGGGTCAGCACGAGTCCGGACTCGTGGGTCTCGACCTCGAAGAGGCCGGTGCGGTCCGCGGTGAGGGTGAGGGTCGCGGGCCTGCCGGGAGAGAGGGGGAGTTCGCGGTCGTAGCCGTGCACGTGGAGGGTGTCGGCGCGGTCGCTGGGGACGCGGAGGGTGAGGCGCTCGCCCTTCTTCAACTCGATGCGGGAGGGAGGTGGCTGGACGGTCGTTCCGGCGATGGTGAGGGTGACGGTGCGGCCGGGGTCGGTGGCCCGGGGGCTGAGTGGCACGGAAGGGGAGGTGGTGGCGGGGGCGCCGCCGAGGCGGACGGTGGCTTGGACGGGGGCGCCGTCGACGGCCCAGACGGTGTGGTCGTCCGCGTGGAGCCGGACGGTCAGGGTGTGGCCACCGGGCGGCACATAGCCCCAGGGACCGTACAGGCGGGCGGTCTCCCGGCCGTCGACGAGGAGGCGGGCGTGGCCCCGGCCCGGGAGGGCCGCGCCGCCGGTGCTCTCCGGGGTGAAGCGGAACCTCTCCACCGTGAGGTGGACGTTCCAGCCGCCCTCGGAGTCGGGGCGGGCCTCGGCCCTGACGGTGGGCGCGTCCGCCGCGGGGAGCTCCCGGAGCCGGTGTCCGCCCTCGTCCCGGGCGGCGAGCAGGGTGCCGCTGGCGCCGGTGGCCTCCTGATGGCTGGTGCCGGGCTTGTGGTGGGTGGTGGGCCGGCCGCCGCAGCCTGCGAGGAGGAACGCGACGGCGGTCACGAGGGCGACGAGAGGGGCGGTGACCGTGCGGGCGGAGGCCGGGCGCGCGGCAGCCGGGCCTGCGGTCACCCGCAGGGAGGCGGACCGAGGAGCCGTGGCGCGCGGCGGCCTCATGTCGTCACCGGTTCCGGGCCGGTGGCCGGGGGCTCGGGCGGGCCGTCCACCGGGGGCGCGGCCGGCGCCTCGGTGGTGCCGTCGGTGGGGGTGGCGCCTTCGGTGGGGGTGGCGCCGTCGGTGGGGGTGGTGCCGTCGGTGGGGGTGGTGCCGGCACGGCTGGCGGTACGGACGGTTTCGTCGGTGCGGCTGGTGCCGTTGGTGCGGACGGTGCCGTGGGTGGGGGTGGGTCTGGCTCCGGATGCGATGACTGCCCACAGCACCCAGACCACGCCGAGCAGGAGGCGGAGCCAGGCGGGGCTCACGGGGATGCCGGGGAGCATGAGGACCGCCTTGTCGAAGGCGTCGAGGAGGGTGAGGGCGCCGAGGGCCGCCGTGGTCCAGGCGAGGGCGGGGCGGGTGGGGCGCAGGGCGAGGCCGATGAGGGTCCACCAGGTGCCCATGAGGAGGAGCGCGACGGCGGGGAGGGCGGTGGGGGTGAGGGCGAGGGTCGAGCCGGCGACGTCGAGGGCGAGGCCCAGGAGGCCGAGGAGGGTGGCCGCGGTGGCGAGGCGGTGGCCGCGCAGTCGGCGCCACCAGAGGGCGCCGCCGGCGAGGGCCAGGACGAGGGCGGTGCCGAGGGCGAGCTGGGTCTCGACGCGCTGGAGGCCCCGGGCGCCGTACCAGTCGCAGCCGGCCGGGAGGCGGCGGGCCTGGACGTTGTAGTCGGCGCAGACGAGGAGCTGGGCGAGTTTGACGGGTTCGCCGACGAGCCGGTCGGTGTTGCCGGAGACCTCTCCGCGGCGGGCTCCGCAGGCGGGCGGGGCGCCGGGGGTGGCGGCGCCGGCGTCGGACTGCCAGCAGTTGCCGTCGCCCTGGCCGTCCCACCAGACGTCGCTGCGGTTGGGGCGGGCGTGGCCGGCCCTGTCGACGCCGAGATGGTTGCCGGCGTAGCGGTTGTGGTGGGAGGTGTCGGTCTGCTTGCCCCAGGTGGACTCGCCGCGGATGAAGGCGGGGACGGCGCTGAGGAAGAAGGCGGCGCGCTGGTGGCCGTAGACCCAGTTGTCCTCGTAGAGGTTCCAGTTGCCGCCGGCGGTGATGATGCCGGTGCCGGGCGGCATGGAGATCTGGGGGCAGACGACGCCCTGTTCGTAGCCGCGGTCGACGGGCGGCTTGGCGCAGGTGCCGTCGGCGACGTACGGGTAGTAGTTCTGGTTGTTGTCGTGGATCAGGTTGCGCGCGAAGTGGGCGTGGTTCTGCGGGAGTCCGGGGTGGCCGGGGAAGGCGGAGTCCATGGAGGCGCCGCCCATGTTGTGGTCGAACTCGTTGTCGTGGACGTAGACGGAGTCTCCGGCGGTGCCGCTGTAGCCGACCATGTTGTGGTGGCTGCGGCAGCCGGTGATCTCGATGGCGTAGCGGGGGACGTCGTAGCCGTGGCCGTCGTTGATGTTCGAGGCCGAGCCGGGGTAGATGCCGGAGTCGCCGTTCCCGTAGGACTCGCAGTTCTTGTAGAGGCCGTGGTCGGAGGCGAAGGTCAGGAAGCCGTACTCGTCGTTCCAGCGGGTGAGGACGTCGTCGATGACGAAGCCGTCGGCGGCGAGGACGTACAGGGAGTTGAAGGTGGTGCGCTGGGCGGTGAAGTTGCGGAAGTAGACGCCGTCGGAGCCGTCGGCACGGATCGCGTTGAGCTTCTGGTACTTGGCGTCGACGACGACGTCGAGGCGGGAGGCGCCGGTGCCTTCGATCTGGAGGTTCTTCTTGCCGAGGATCGCGACCAGGTTCTGGTTGTGCGGGCACTGGAGCTGCTGCGCGTAGCTGAGGATCTGGTAGCCGAGCCCGGACTTCGGGGCCTTGAGGGTGGCGCAGGCGCCGGTGGGCGGCGGCAGGGAGGGCTCCTCCTCGTAGAGGCCGGGGAGGATCGCGATGGTCATGCCGGGCCGGTCGACGGCGTCGACGGCCTGCTGGAGGTGGCGGTGGCCGTTGGTGGCGCAGCGCGCGAAGAGGGCGAGGTTGCGGGCCTTGAGGGCGGCGGGGAAGCCGGAGATCCGGCGTTCGAAGTCGGCCCGGTCGGTCTTGCAGACGAGGAGGTCGGGTTCGCCGGTGCGGAGTGTCGGCACGGTGCCGGTTCCGTCGGGGAGGGTGACGGGCCGTTCCTCGTGGGCCTGGGCGAGAGGAGCGGTGAACAGGGCCGCGGCGAGCGCCACGAGCACGACCGAGAGCACGGAGACGAATCTTCGGGTCCACGAGGTCCACGACATGCGCGTGAGAGTAGAGGAATGTTCATCTTTTTGGACCCCTCGTGCACGGACCCAACGTGCACGGACCCCTGCGCACGAACCCCCCGCGCACGGACCCCTCATGCACGGACCCCTCGCGCGCGGACCGAACGGCCATCGGAGACCGGCGCCCCGTTGACGTAGGCCGCGCGGAATCCTACGGTCATCCATAGGATTCCCTTGCGGGCTCAGGACAGGAGCGGTCGATGACCACGGAGCAGGCCAGGAAGACGGCCGAGGCGCTCACCTACAGCACCGGTTTCGGCAACGAGCACAGCTCGGAGGCGGTCCCCGGCGCACTGCCGGACGGCCGGAACTCGCCGCAGCGCGCCCCCCTCGGCCTCTACGCCGAGCAGCTCAGCGGCAGCGCCTTCACCGAGCCGCGGGCCCACAACCGCCGCTCCTGGCTCTACCGGATCCGCCCCTCGGCCGCGCACCCGCCGTTCACCCGGATCGACAACGGCGCCCTCGCCGGCGCCCCGTTCACCGAGACGGTGCCCGACCCCAACCGGCTGCGCTGGAACCCGCTGCCCGAGCCGGCGCCCGGCACCGACTGGCTGGCCGGACTGTGGACCCTGGGCGGCAACGGCGACGCGACGCAGCGCACGGGCATGGCCGTGCACCTCTACCACGCGAACGCCTCCATGGAGCGGGTCTTCGGCGACGCCGACGGCGAGCTGCTGATCGTCCCGGAGCGCGGCGGCCTCCTCCTCCGCACCGAGCTGGGCCTGCTGGCCGCCCACCCGGGCGAGGTGGCGCTGATCCCGCGCGGCGTCCGCTTCCGCGTCGAGCTCCTGGACGAGACGGCCCGCGGTTACGTCTGCGAGAACTACGGCGCCCCGTTCCAGCTGCCCGACCTCGGCCCGATCGGCGCGAACGGCCTCGCCAACGCCCGTGACTTCCGCGCCCCGGTCGCCGCCTACGAGGACGTCGAGGGCCCGGTCGAGGTGGTCAACAAGTACTGCGGCAACCTCTGGTCGGCGACGTACGGCCACTCGCCGCTCGACGTCGTCGCCTGGCACGGCAACCACACCCCGTACGTCTACGACCTGCGCCGTTTCAACGTCATCGGCACCATCTCGTACGACCACCCGGACCCGTCGATCTTCACGGTCCTCACCTCGCCCTCGGACACCCCGGGGCTCGCCGGCGTCGACTTCGTGGTCTTCGCCCCGCGCTGGCTGGTCGGCGAGGACACCTTCCGCCCGCCGTACTTCCACCGGAACGTGATGAGCGAGTACATGGGCCTCATCGAGGGCGCCTACGACGCCAAGGCCGAAGGCTTCGTGCCCGGCGGCGGCTCGCTGCACAACATGATGTCGGCGCACGGCCCCGACCGGGAGACCTTCGACCGGGCGAGCGCCGCCGAGCTGAAGCCGCAGAAGATCGACGACGGTCTGGCCTTCATGTTCGAGACCCGCTGGCCGGTGACCGCGACCCCGCAGGCCGCGACCGCCGACCATCTGCAGAAGGGGTACGACGACGTATGGCAGGGTCTTGAGCGCCACTTCCGGCCGTAGTGTCTCGGCCGTAAGCCCGTAGTCTTCGTACGGAGAACCCGTGACCGCCTTCGCTCCCGACTCGCTGGTCCTGAACCGCAAGCTGCCGCTCTGGTATCAGGTCTCGCAGTCGTTGCGCGCCTCGATACTGGGCCGCACGCCCGACGCCTCGCTGCGGCTGCCCACCGAGGAGCAGCTCGCCGCGCACTACGGCGTGAGCGTGCTGACCATGCGCCAGGCCCTCAAGGAACTGGAGGAGGAGGGCCTGATCAGCAGGCACCGGCGGCGCGGGACCTTCATCGAGCCGGGCGCGCGACGGTCCACCCCGCGCCGGCTGCTCGGCTCGATCGACGCGATCGTGGCCCAGCAGTCCGGCGAGCGGACCACGGTCCTCGGGCACGGCACGGAGCCGGTGCCGGGGGAGCTCGCGGAGTACTTCCCCGATGTGCCGGAGGTCGTGGCGTACCGGCGGCTGCGCAGCGACGGGGAGAGCGGCGAGCCGACGAACTGGGCGGAGAACGCGGTACGGCCCGAGCTCGCCGCCGCGATCGACCCGGCCGATCTGGAGCGCTGGCCGATGACGAAGGTGCTGCGGGACGTGGTCGGGGTGCGGATCAGCCGCATCACGGACACGGTCGAGGCCCGCCTGGCGGACCCGGAGACGGCGGGACTGCTCCAGGTCCCGCTGCTCTCCCCGATCCTCCACTACACCGGTGTGACCTACGACGAGGACGGCCGGGTCGTCGACGTGGCCCGGATCCGCTACCGGGGCGACCGCTTCTCCTTCACGGTCACGGTCGAGGCGCACTGACGCAGGCGCGGCGGTTCCTGCCGGGCCCCGGCAGGGACGGCGGGCGACACGCTGCCGGAGCCGTCCCCTCGACCTCGGCCCCGCCCCGTGCCAGGGTGACGGCGGGGGATGATCACATGAGGCACGTACCTTTCTTCCGCTGGGTCCTGACGGCCGGTGTCACGGTCTTCGCGTGCTCGGTGGGGCTGTACGCGATCGAGCCGGACGCGGGGGTGCCCGCGACGCGCCAGATCGACCTGGCGGTGGTCCACGAGGAGGCCGACGGCACCTGCCGGGTCCGGTGGAGCGATCCGTACGAGAAGAAGACGCGGGAGGGGCCCTACCACTGCGACGCCGGCCGGAGCGAGCTGCTCAAGGCGCCGAACTACGGGGACAGCCGGGGCTACGGCTGGGCGTCCGGGTTCATGTACACGGAAGGGCCGGACCGGGGAGACCTGTACGACGTCGAAGGCCCGGCGGAGGAGGACCTCTCCACCCCGGACGCGCTCCTGCTGCTGGGCGTGCTGCTGATGCTGACCGGGCTGGTCGGCGAGAACCTCCGCGCCCTCCCCCGGGTCCTCGGCGTGGAGGCGCGGCTCGTGCGCCGCGCGGTCCGGCTGGCCGAGGCCGCCGGGTGGGCGTCCGAGGACTACGCGCGGGCGGTGGACGCGGTGCGGGACGCCGGGCGGCGGGGGGAGCTCGGCGAGGCGCCGGACCCCGAGCTGCTCCGTGCCCTGTGGGTGCTGCGGGAGGCCGGACCGCAGGCGGACGCGGCGGCGGCCGCCGCCCGGGAGCTCGCGGACCGGCTGCGCCCGCTGCTCGAGCAGGCGGCCCCCGCCGCCGGTCTCGGCAACAGGCTCCAGGCCGGACCGACGGCCCGCGCCGAGGCGGCGGCCGCGGTCGCCGAGCTGCGCCGGCTGCTGGCCGACGCCGAACGGCAGGGCCTGCGGGAGCGGTTCGCGCAGACCTCGGTCGACCTGCTCAGGGGGCAGGACGCCGACCGGGCCGCCCTCGCGGCCGGGGCGGACTTCGCGCGGGACCCCGAGGCGTACCGCAGGCTCCTTGAGGGCCTCGCTCAGCTCGAACCGGCGGCCCGGGCGGAACCTCCACGAGGCCGCCGTCGGCTCCCCTGACGGGTCGGCCCCGGTGCGGCCGGCGCTGGCCCCGTACGGACGGCGCTCGTTAGCATGCGGGGCGTGACGGAAGCCCCCAGAACGGAAGCCCACCGAACAGAGGCCCGCCGAACGGAAGCCCCCGGACCGGAAGCCCCCGCGCCTCTCCTCGACGAGCTGATGCCGTGGTCGGTGGCCCCGCTGCGGTTCGGGCGGTCCTGGATCGTCGCCCCGGACGCCCGCACCCTGCGCATCCGCTGGGACCGGCTGGTGGCCGCGGAGGGCGCCGAGCGGGAGGCGCTGTTCCGGCCGAGCCGGGCGCGGACCCAGGCGAGCGCGGTGGGCGCGCTGCCCGGGCAGCGGACCGGCACCGCGCGGTTCGCGCGCGAGGCGGGGCCGTGCCCGGACCCGGTGCGGGTGGCGCACGGGCCGTTCGACGAGCAGTGGCTGCTGCCGGACCACCGGCTGATCGACACGGCCCGCCCGGAGCTGTGGCGGGTCGCCGGGGAGCCGCAGCTCTTCGCCGTCGAGCAGGGGTACGTGCCGGGGGCGGCGGGACCCGCGCTCCTGGTGTCGGCGGCGCTGCCGGAGGGCCGCTCCCCGGCGGGCCGGCCGGGCCGCATCCGGCCGCTGTTCCGGCGCCCCGGCGGCCGGGAGCCCAATCTGGCGCCCGGTCTGCTCGACTTCCTCGGGAAGCGGTACGGGGGCGAGGTCGACGCCCGTGACTGGCTGGCGTGGACGGTGGCGGCCGCCCTCCCCTCCCCCGCCGGCTGCCGTGTCCCGCTGCCGGCCGACCCAGAGGTGTGGGCGGCGGGCGTGGCGCTGGGCCGGGAGCTCGCCGATGTGCAGGTGCGCGGCGCCCTGAGCGGGACGAGGCCCCGGCTGCCGGGCGGGCGCCGTCCCTATGTGCGTGCGGCGGTCCCGGCGCGGCCGACGACGATGACGTACGACTCCGAGGGCGAGGTGCTCGACGTCGGCGGGGGCCTGGTCTCCCCCGTACCGGCGGAGGCCTGGGAGTACCGGGTCGGTGGGGTGCGGGTCCTGGAGCAGTGGTTCGCGCACCGGACGGCCCCGGCGGAGCCGGGCTCGCTGGAGGCGATCGGGCCGGCCGCCTGGCCGCAGGAGTGGACCTCGGAGCTGCTGGAGCTGGTCACGGTGCTGGCGCTGCTGGGTGCGCGGGAGGCGGAGCGCGCGGCGCTCGAAGCGGAAACGGGAGGCCTCGGCAGGGCGGCCCTCGAAGCGGCCGGAATTCTTCCCGTACCGTCCTGGTCGCGCCGCCCCGCCTCCGTACTGGACCATCAGGAGGAGGGCCCGGAGGGCCAGTTCATGCTCCTGTGACCGGCGCTCCCGGGGCCGCGGGGTCGAAGGAGTCGAGGAGCCGGGCGATGGTCATCGCGAAGATCTCGTCGGCGTCGACGGGGGCGGCGGGGGCCTCGGCGAGCAGTGCGGCGAGGTGCGGGTACGCGCCGGTCGCGACCTGCCCCATGAGGTAGGCGCCGCGCACGGCCTGCTCCTCCGCCTCGGACCAGGGCAGTCCGCGGGCGCGTTCGGCGATGGCCTGCTCGTTGGCGACGGTCGCCATGACCGTGCCGTTGACCATGGCGATCAGCTGCATCTTGAGCCCGGCGGGCTGGTTCAGGGGGGCGAGGCAGCCGAGGCACCACTCAAGGAAGCGCAGGGCGTTGGGGCTGAAGCCGTAGGCGGTGGTCATCACCCGGGCCAGCCAGGGGTGGCGGTACATGATCGCGCGGCTCTGGTGGGCGATCGCGGTCATGTCGGCGCGCCAGTCGCCGCTCGGCTCCTCGGGGAGTTCGTACTCGCCGCTGACCGCGTCGACCATCAGCTCGTACAGGTCCTCCTTGCGGGGGACGTAGTTGTAGAGCGACATGGTGCCGCAGCCGAGTTCGGCGGCGACGCGGCGCATGGAGACCGCGTCGATGCCGTCTGCGTCGGCGATGCGGACGGCCGCGGCCACGATGTCCCGCCGGCTGTAGGCCGGTTTCGGGCCGCGGCCCGCGCGCTCGGGCCGCGCCCAGATCACTTCCGGTTCGGCCGCTCGGCCCGCCATGGATCATCACCTCGCTCACCATCGTAGTTACGTACGCCGTACGTAGTGGGGTATGGTCGCGCCATGACGACTACGTACGCTGTACTTAGTGAAGGCCTGCGGAAGCGTTACGGCGACGTCCATGCCCTCCGCGGCCTCGACCTCGCCGTTCCCGAGGGCACGGTCTGCGGCGTCCTCGGCCCCAACGGCGCCGGCAAGACCACCGCCGTCCGCGTCCTCACCACCCTGGTCGCGCCCGACGCGGGCAGCGCGCTCGTCGCGGGCCACGACGTGGTGCGCGACCCGGCGGGGGTACGGAAGCGGATCGCGGTCACCGGGCAGTACGCCTCCGTCGACGGCGACCTCACCGGCGCCGAGAACCTGCGGCTCTTCGCCCGGCTCCTGCGCGCCCCGCGCTCCCGCGCCGACGAACTCCTGGAGCGCTTCGGCCTGACCGCGGCCGCCGGACGGCCCGCCCGCACCTACTCCGGCGGCATGCGGCGCCGCCTCGACCTGGCCGCGAGCCTGCTCGTGCCGCCGCGGGTGCTCTTCCTCGACGAGCCCACGACCGGGCTCGACCCGCACAGCCGGAACGAGATCTGGGACGCCGTACGGGAGTTGGCGGCCGACGGCACGACCGTGCTGCTCACCACCCAGTACCTGGAGGAGGCCGACCAGCTCGCCGACGACATCGTGCTCGTCGACGAGGGGCGGGCCGCGCAGCGCGGCACCCCGGCCGAACTCAAGGCGCTCGTCGGCAGCTACGCCGAGGTCGTCGTCGCCGACCCGTCCGCCCTGGCGGCGGCCGCGGCCGTCCTCGACCAGCTGACCGGTTCGGCGCCCGTCCTGGACGCCGAACGGCGCACGGTCGGCGCGGTGACCACCGACACCACGCTCACCCTCCCCCGGATCGTCCGCGAGATCGACGCGGCCGGGGTCCACATCGTCGACGCCTCCCTGCGTCCGCCCACCCTCGACGAGGTGTTCCTGCGCCTCACCGACCGGAAGGAGCTCGTCGCGTGAGCGCCCTCGTGCACGACGGGACCGCCGTCCTCGGCCGCCACCTCCAGCGGATCCGGCACGCGCCCGCGATCACCGTCATGACGCAGACGATGCCGATCGTCTTCCTGCTGTTCTTCGGATACGTCTTCGGCAGCGCGCTCGCGGCGCCCGGCGCCGAGTACCGGGCCTTCCTGGTGCCCGGCATGCTCGTGGCGACGGCGTCGGGCGGCCTGATGACGGGCATGTTCCAGGCCGCGCAGGACGCGCACCGGGGCGTCATGGACCGCTTCCGCACCCTGCCGGTGAGCCGGGCCGCCGTCCCCCTCGGACAGGCCCTCGCCGATCTCCTCGCGAGCGCCGTCGGCACGGTCCCGCTGCTCCTCGTCGGCCTCGCCATGGGCTGGCGGATCGAGGGCACGCTCCCCGAGGCCCTGGGCGCCTTCGGCCTGCTGCTGCTCTTCCGCTTCGCGACGACCTGGATCGGGATCCTGCTCGGCCTGGCCTCGAAGAGCGAGGAGGCGGCCGGGCAGCTCGGCAGCGCCACGTTCATGCTGCCGCTGCTGTCCAACGCGTACATCCCCACCGACGGCATGCCCGGCTGGCTGCGGACGGTCGCCGAGTGGAATCCCCTCTCGGCGGTCACCACGGCCGTCCGCGAACTCTTCGGCAACGCGCCGGTCCCGGCGGACGCGGCCTGGCCGGTGGCCCACCCGGTCGCGGGCGCGCTGCTCTGGTCCCTCGGTCTCATCGCCGTCTTCGCCCCGCTCGCGGTGCGCAGGTACGCGCGGGGGTGACGAAGGGCCGGGCGCGCGGAGCCGGCCCCGGCCGCCTGGGTGACCCGCGTGACGAAGGCCCTGGTGACAACGGGCGGCCCGGCACGGTAGGCAGAACGGTCATGAGCACTCAGCCCCTCCCCCACGGCACTCAGCCCCTCCCCCTCGCCGGGGTCACCGTCGTCGCCGTCGAGCAGGCCGTCGCCGCCCCCTTCGCCACCCGGCAGCTCGCCGACCTCGGCGCCCGCGTCGTCAAGATCGAGCGTCCCGACGGCGGGGACTTCGCCCGCGGTTACGACACCGCCGCCCGGGGCCTCGCCTCCCACTTCGTGTGGTGCAACCGCGGCAAGGAGTCGGTGGCCGTCGATCTCAAGGACCCACGGGGCCTGGCGCTCGTCCGGAAGATGGTGGCCGGCGCCGACGTCTTCGTGCAGAACCTGGCGCAGGGCGCGGCGGCCCGCCTCGGCCTCGACGCCGCCACCCTGTGCGCCGCGCACCCGTGGCTGATCGCGGTGGACGTCTCGGGGTACGGCGCGGAGGGGCCGTACGCGCACAAGCGGGCCTACGACATGCTCGTCCAGTGCGAGGCGGGTCTCGTGTCGGTGACCGGCACGCCCGAGCAGCCCGTCAAGTCGGGGATCCCGGCCGCCGACATCGCGGCCGGGATGTACGCCTTCTCCGGTGTCCTCGCGGCCCTCGTCCGGCGCGGCACGACCGGCAGGGGCGGCCCGGTGGAGGTCTCCCTGCTCGACTCGCTGGCCGAGTGGATGGGGCATCCGCTGCACCACGGGATGCACGGGGGCACTCCCCCGGCGCGCACGGGGCTCGCGCACGCGGTGATCGCCCCGTACGACGCCTATCCGACGGCGGACGGCGGTCTGGTCCTGCTCTCCGTGCAGAACGACCGGGAGTGGCGGCGGCTCGCCGAGCGGGTCCTCGGCCGGCCCGAGCTCGCCGAGGCCCCGGAGTTCGCGACGAACACGGCACGGGTGGCGGGGCGCGGGGCGACGGACGCGGTGGTCGCGGCGGCGCTCGCCCCGCTGACGGCGGACGAGGCGCTGGCCCGGCTGGACGCGGCGGGCATCGCCTGCGCCCGGCTCAACTCGGTGGCGGAGCTGGCGGACCATCCGCAGCTGACGGCGCGTGACCGCTGGCGGGAGGTGGAGTCGCCGGTGGGGCCGCTGCGCTCCCTGCTGCCGCCGATCGTGTTCCCGGACGCACCGGAGCCGCGGATGGACCGGATCCCCGCGCTCGGCCAGGACACGGACGAGGTGCTCGCCGAGCTCGGGGTGCCGGAGGCGGAGGTGAAGGAGCTGCGGAGCGCGGGGGTGATCGCCTGACGGGGAGGGGTGGACGACCCCCGGGTGCGCCTCCGGGTACACCTCGGGGTACGCCTCCGGGTACGACGGAGCGCCGGACGGGCGGGGACACGTCCGGCGGGGTCGTGGTCGGGGCCGTACGGGCGGCCGAGGAGTCCGCTAGCGGCGCGTGCCGAAGAGCGAGCGGCGCAGCCGGCGGAGCGGGGCGAAGAGCGAGACCCGCGCGCTGCGGCTGCGGTGACCGTGCACCGGCGCCTCGTGCGTACGCGTCGTCAGTTCCCGCATGAGCAGCGTCGCCTCGGCCACGTCGCGCTGCGGCACGGCGGGGCCGCCGAGCACCGCGAGATGGCGGTCGAGTCGCGAACTGGTCGCGCTGCTCCCGCAGGTGATGGCAGGCACTCGCGGCCTGCTGCGCATTGCTATCTGTTCCATGTCACTCCCCACCCGTACAAGGGCACCCGGCCCGGGCAGGTTAACCCTATCGCTCCATCGTGACACCCGTGTATCCCGGCGGCGGGATTCACCGCACTCGTACGGGGGTTGACGGTGACTGTCCGAATACATCTGATTCCAGGGCGAGTTGGACAGCACTCGAACACCTGCCGAACCATCACGAACCATCCTGCACCCCGGACCGTCATCCACGGACACGAGGGCGGGTGTGATCTCCGACACCAAGATCGTCCGGACCTTCACGAGAGGGACCCGCGCAGGACCGGAGCCCCGCGGACGCCCCTCGGCTACCGTGGATCCATGACGGTGATCGCGGGTCGTTACCGGCTTCTCGACGTCCTCGCCGAGGGGGCGACGGGCACCGTCTGGCGCGCCCTGGACGAGACGGACCGGCACGAGGTGGCCCTCAAGGAGCTCCGCGCCCCGGCCGGACTGCCGGCGGACGAGGTGCCCCTGTTCCACGCGCGGCGGGAGCGGGAGGCGCGGGCCGCCGCGCGGATCTCCCACCCCTCCGTCGTACGGGTCCTCGGCGTGGTCACGGAGGACGGCCGGCCCTGGGTGGTGACGGAGCTGGTCCGCGGGCTCACCCTCGCCGAGACCCTGGACGCGGCCGGACCGCTGCCGGCGCGGGAGGCCGCGCGCGTCGGCGCCGAGGTCCTCGCCGGTCTGCGGGCCGCACGGGAGGCGGGCGTGCCGCACCGGGGCGTGACGCCGGGGCGGGTGCTGCTCGCGAACGACGGGCGGGTCGTGGTCACCGGCTTCGGCGGCGCGCCGGACGACGACGCGGGCCCGGAGGCGGAGCTGCGCTCCGTCGGGGCGCTCCTGGAGGCGGCGGCGGACGACCGGTCAGGTCCCCTGGGGGCCGTGGTCGACGAGCTGACGGGCGAGGATCTCGCCGTGACGGCCGATCAGGCGGAGCGGGAGCTGCGCCGGGTGGCGGCGGGCGGTACGCCGAGGACCGGGGAGGCGGTGGAGGCCTCGGTCCCGCCCCGTACGGACGGGGGCGACGACACCGGCACCGGGACGTCGCCCGCGCCCTCCCCGCGGTCGGCGCCCGCGCGGACAGCGCCCCGCCGGGGTCCCGTCCTGGTGGCCGGGCTCGTCGGGGCGCTGCTGATCGCGGGTGTGTTGACGTATCAGGCGGTACGGGACGACGGACCGGGCTCCGGGCCGGAGCCGGGCGGAGTCACGAGCACCGCTCCGGCGGAGCCCGGCGGGTCGGCTACAGCGCCCCGTTGAACGAGGGCAGGTAGCCGCCGGACTGTCCGGCCGCCGTCGGGTGGTAGGACTCGCCGATGTTGAGCCAGTTGACGCTGTGCAGCCAGGCGGAGCCCGAGCAGATCTCGTGCCCGGTGAACGCGGGGACGACGCTGGCGAAGGTGAAGCCGTGGTCGGCCGCGCGCTTGGCGGTGGCCGCGTTGAGGTAGTCGGAGGCGTTGTTGATGGCGCTGCGCTCGTTCTCGCTCAGGCCGGCGATGCAGCTGCCGCCGAGCTGGTAGAAGCGCGGGTAGCCGAGGACGACGACATGGGCGGACGGCGCCTTGCCGCTGATGGCGTTGTAGACGGAGTCGAGCTTGCCGGGGAGCGTGGAGTCCACGTAGGCCTTGGCCTGATTCACTCGGTTGATACAGGTGGCCTCGGACTGGAGCACGCAGGTCGTCATGACGTCGGCGAAACCGGCGTCATTTCCCCCGATCGTGATCGAGACCAGGTCGGTGGCGGCCGAGAGGGGTCCGAGCTGATTGGCGGTCACATCACCCGTTCGGGCGCCCGAGCAGGCGGTGAAGGCGAACGAGGAGGGTGCGTTCGCGTTCTTCCAGAGGACCGGGTACGCCTTCGTTGAGCGCTTGCAGTCGCCGCTGGCGCTGTCGTAACTCCCGGAGCCCACACCGGAGGAGTACGAGTCCCCCAGGGCCACGTAGTCGAGTGCGGCGGTCTCGGCGGCCTGGGCGGCGCCCGCCCCGGTGAGGGCGAGGACGGCACCGAGGAGGAGCGAGGAGGAAACGGCGGCAAAACGGGACAGTCTCATGGAACCTCCCTGTAGCAGGATCTCTGCGCTACCAGGTAGTAGCATCGGATCCGCCGAGCCGGAAGTGTTCATGTCAAAACTGGGAGTGAACACCGGCTGATCCTCCGTCAGGGACCGTCGAGATCAGGCCAATCGGAGCAGGCGCAAAAACCGGTGCGCCACCCGGGCGCTTGCCCGATCATGGGCGTCATGTCCGACACCCCCGCCGTACCGTCCACCCCACGACAGCCGACGACCGCCTCGCTGCCCGTCATCGTCAACCTCGACGACAGCGACTCCCCCGGGGACGTCCTGGACGCGCTGTTCCTCGACCGGTTCGCCACCGGGGAGCAGCCGCACGCGCACAGCACCACCCTGGACCGGGCGAAGCCCGACGCGACCCTGCTCCCCGAGGGGGCCAGGGTCCTGCGGGCCGCGAAGGACGACGACCGCAGCTCGGTGCTCGCCGAGGGCGAGGGCTGGACGATCCTCTCCTCCCGCTGGAACCGGCGCGCGGACGTGACCGTCACCGCCACCGACCCGGAGCTGGCGAAACGAATCCTCGCCGAGGCCACGGACGGGGCGAAGGACGAGCCCGAACCGGAGCCCGAGGACGTGACGATGGGCTTCTGGTACGTGGCTCCGCAGCGCGGACCGCGCCGGATGACCCGCCGGATCAGCGCCGGGACCTGGGAGGAGGTCCGGCCCAACTACTCGGCACCGGTGGCCGATGCCATGGACCGGCTGATGAAGGTCACTCCCGAGGACATCGCCGGCCGGCTCCTGCTCCTCCACGGCCCGCCGGGCACCGGCAAGACCTCGGCGCTGCGGACCCTGGCCCGGGCGTGGCAGGACTGGTGCCAGGTCGACTGCGTGCTCGACCCGGAGCGGCTCTTCAACGACATCGGCTATCTGATGGACATCGCCATCGGCGAGGACGACGGCACCGCGAAGGAACGCTGGCGGCTGCTGCTCCTCGAGGACTGCGACGAACTGATCCGCGGCGGGGCGAAGCACACCGCGGGGCAGGCCCTGTCACGACTGCTCAACCTGACGGACGGGCTGCTCGGCCAGGGGCGCAACGTCCTGGTCGGCGTCACCACCAACGAGGACCTGGAGCGGCTGCACCCGGCGGTGGTCCGGCCGGGCCGCTGCCTGGCCCGCATCGAGGTCGGGCCGCTGACCCGGGCCGAGTCCGTGGAGTGGCTGGGCCGCGAGGAGGACGTGCCGCGCGAGGGCGCGACGCTGGCGGAGCTGTTCGCGCTGCGCCGCGGCACGCCCTCGGCGGACCTCCCGGAGCCCCGTACCTCAGGGGCGGGCCTCTATCTCTGACGGAGGGGCCGTCAGTTGTCGTACGCCGCCCGCAGGGCCTCGTTCAGCGCGGCCTCCGCGGCCTCGCGGCTGAGGCCGAGCCGGCGGGCCTCCTCCGCGAACTGGGCGGCGGCGGAGGCGGCCCGGCGGCTCGCCGCGTCACCCGCGGCGGCGACGAAGGTGCCGTGGCGCCCCCGCGTCTCGATGACTCCGTCCGCCTCCAGGGCCTTGTACGCCTTGGCGACCGTGTTCGCGGCGAGGCCCAGCTGCTCCGCGAGCCCCCGTACCGTCGGCAGCTTGTATCCGACCGGCAGTCTGCCCGACCGGGCCCGCTCCGAGATCTGGGCTCGCAGTTGTTCGTAGGGAGCGGTGGTGGATCCGTGGTCCACGGCGATGGTGAGTGTCACCCCGCCGATTCTGCCCCCACCCCACCGGTAAATGGGAGGCGGCGGTGCGTCCGGCGCCCGTAGCGTGCCACCACATGACTGTGATCGTCCGTGATGTACGGCCCGAGGACGCCGAGGGCTTCGCCCGGGTCCGCCGGGCAGCCGTGCCCTTCATGCTCGCGACCGCCGAGCAGCTCGCCTTCGACTGGGCGCACGCCCACCCCGACAGCCACTACCGGCCGCTGGTCGCCGTGACCGAGGACGGCGCGATCATCGGGACCGCGCAGGTGGGCATCGCGCACGACGCGCCGCGGCCCGGCATCGGCTACGCCAACGTGTACGTCGACCCCGCGCACCAGGGGCTCGGCGCGGGGACGCTGCTGCTGCGCGCCGCCGAGGAGTACCTCGCCGAGCGGGGCGCGCGGACCGTGTACAGCTGGGCCCTGGACGAGCCGGCGAACCACGCCTGGGCCGAGCGGCGGGGCTACTCCTCCAGCCGTTCCGCGCACTTCCTCCGGCTCGACCTGACGACGGCCGGACTGCCGCCGCTCCAGGACCCGCCGGCCGGCGTCGAGCTGCGCACGGCCGAGGACTTCGCGGCCGACCCGCGGCCGCTGTTCGAGCTGGACGCCGTGACGACCGCGGACGAGCCGGGCGACGTGGGCACCGAGCTGGCGGACTACGCGCACTGGCTCAGGACCACCTGGGAGCATCCGCTGCTCGACCGGGCGCTGACGACGGTCGCGGTGGTGGACGGGGTGCCGGCGGCGTTCAGCGCGGCGCAGACGGACGGCCTCGGCCGGTACTCCTCGGGGATGACCGGCACCGCGCCGGCGTTCCGCGGCCGCGGGCTGGCGAAGCTCGCCAAGAACGCCTCGCTGCACCGGGCCAGGGCCGCGGGCTGTGTGGAGGCCTTCACCGGGAACGACGCGGGGAACGGCCCGATGCTGGCGATCAACAAGTGGTTCGGTTACGAGATCGGTGCTACGGAGGTGCGGTATGTCCGGACGATCGGTTGAGATCACCCTGACGAAGGCGGGCCGGACGAAGATCCGGTACCCGGCCGAGGTGCTCACGGAGGAGGGTGCCCGGCTGTCGGTGCGCGCCCCGTGGGCGGCCGAGGGGGTGCGGGACTTCGGCTTCGTGCGGTTCGAGCCGGGTGACGTGTTCGTGGAGCACTACTGGCGCGACCGCTGGTTCACGGTCAAGGAGGTGTGGTCGGCCGACGGCGCCCTGAAGGGCTGGTACTGCGACATCACCCGGCCGGCCGTGATCGACGGCTCCGGAGTGGTGATCGAGGACCTGGACCTGGACCTCTGGGTGTCGGCGGACGGCAGCGAGGTGCTGCGGCTCGACGAGGACGAGTTCACGGCGAGCGGTCTCGCCGCCTCCGACCCGGAGGCGGCGGCCCGTGCCGTGGAGGCCCTCGACGAGCTGGAGGTGCTCGGCCGGGAGGGCCTGATCGAGCTGCTCGGTCGGCGCGGTTCGACGTCCGGCTGATCGAGCTGCTCGGTCGGCGCGGTTCGACGTCCGGCTGATCGAGCTGCCCGGTCGGCGCGGTTCGACGTCCGGCTGATCGAGCTGCTCGGTCAGCGCAGTTCGACGTCCGCCTGCTCGGCGGCGAGGAAGCCGGGCAGCGGCAGGCCCGACGCGCCGGCCGTGAGCTGCATCAGGGTGGCCTCCACCCGGGCGGCGCCCGGCTGGTAGGCGGGCTCCTTCACGACGGCGCTGTTGGCCCAGGTGTGGAGGTGCCCGTCGCAGACGGCGCGGGTCCCGCCGATGCCGGTGGAACGGCTCCCCTGCTTGAGGGTGGAGCTGACGAAGACGGGCCCCTCGCTGTCGTCGAGGCAGCGGTACGTGCCGGAGACGGTGACCGTCGCGTCGGCGGCGAGGGTCCCGTACGCGTCGACGGTGAGGCCGTCGGCCCCTCCCGCGTGGGCGAGAGGGGCGACGGCGGCGGTGAGCAGGGCCGCGGCGGCGAGGACGAGGCGGACGCGCATGGGCGGGGTCCCTTCGGGGGTGGGGGGAAGACGCTGCCCGCCAGGGATACCCGATCCGGCCGCCGACGGTCCGAATCTCACCCCATCGGGGGCGAGTTGACGGCCGGTACGCATACCGTCGTACGGTCAGTGCGCGGCGCGCCCGGCGGTCGCCTTCCGCACCAGCGGCCAGGCGAGCAGGACGAGCACGACCGTGTAGACCGCGACCGAGAACGGGGTGTTCACCAGGCCCGTCAGGGAGCCGTCGCTGATCTGGAGGGCGCGGCGCAGCTGCTGCTCGGCGGCCGGGCCGAGGATGACGCCGATGACCGCCGGCAGCACCGGAAGGCCGTAGCGCCGCATCCCGAGGCCGATCAGACCGATGACGAGCAGCACGATCAGGTCGAACGCCTCGCCGCCCACCGCGTACGCCCCGACGGCGGCGAAGAAGAGGATGCCGGCGTACAGGTACGGGCGCGGGATGCGGAGCAGCTTGGCCCAGACGGGCGCGAGCGGCAGGTTGAGCGCGAGCAGCAGCACCATGCCGACGAACAGCGAGGCGATGAGGCCCCACACCAGCTCGGGTTCCCGCTCGAAGAGCAGCGGGCCCGGCTGGATCCCGTACTGCTGGAAGGCGGCCAGCATCACGGCGGCGACGGCCGTCGTGGGCAGCCCGAGGGTCAGCATGGAGACGAGCGTGCCGGCGGCGGAGGCCGAGGCCGCGGACTCGGGGCCGGCGACGCCCTCGATGGCGCCCTTGCCGAACTGGTCCCTGTGCCGCGAGAGACGCTTCTCCGTGACGTACGAGAGGAAGGTCGGGATCTCCGCGCCGCCGGCCGGGATCGCGCCGAACGGGAAACCGATGAGGGGACCGCGCAGCCAGGACTTCCAGGTGCGCCGTACGTCGTCCCTGCCGAGCCAGGGGCGGCCGACCGGGATGGCCTCCCCCGAGGTGCGGCGCAGGTGCGCGGCGACCCAGAGGGCCTCGCCGATCGCGAAGAGGCCGACCGCGACGATGACGACGTCGATGCCGTCGGCGAGCTGGAGCGAACCGAAGGTGAGGCGCTGCTGCCCGGTCATCTGGTCGAGTCCGACCAGGCCGATCGTGAGCCCGATGAGCAGCGAGGCGAGGCCGCGGATGCGGGAGGAGCCGAGGACCGAGGTCACCGCGATGAAGGCGAGGACCATGAGGGCGAGGTAGTCGGGGGCGCCGATGTCGACGGCGAGCGCGGCGACGGTCGGGGCGAGGACGACGAGCAGGATCGTGCCGATCATGCCGCCGGCGAAGTGCCCGACGGCGGCGGCCGCGAGGGCCTGCGCGCCGCGCCCGGCCTTGGCCATCGGATTGCCCTCGATGGCGGCGACGAGGGCGGCGCTCTCACCGGGGGTGTTGAGGAGGATCGAGGTGGTGGAGCCGCCGAACATGGCGCCGTAGTAGATGCCGGCGAACATGATGAACGCGCCGGTCGGTTCGAGCCCGTAGGTCACCGGGAGCAGCAGGGCGACGGCCATGGCGGGGCCGATGCCGGGCAGGACGCCGATGGCGGTGCCGAGGAGCACGCCGATGGCCGCCCACAGCAGGTTCATCGGGGTGAGGGCGGTGCCGAAGCCGTCGATGAGGGAGTTCAGGGAATCCATGGGTCAGATCACTCCCATCAGCGGGCCGCCGGGCAGCGGGACGCCGAGCAGCTGGTCGAAGACGGCGTAGGTGAGGAGCGAGAGGGCGGCCGCGATCAGCGGGTCGCGGTGCGGGTGGCGGCTGCCGAGGGCGTAGGCCGCGCCCCAGAAGAGGAGGGCGCCGGCGACGGGGAAGCCGAGGGGGCCGATGAGGACGGCGAAGGCGAGGAACACGCCGGTGAGGAGCAGGACGGTGCGCCAGTCGGCGGGTTCGGTCAGGTCGATGTCCTCGCCGCCCTCGGCCTCGCCCCGGCCGCCGCGCAGCACGTCGACGGTGAGGAGGACGGCGACGGCGAGGAGGCCGCAGCCGACGACGAGGGGGACGGTCGCGGCGCCGACGGGGCCGCGGCCCGCGACGTCGGCGTCGAGGGTGAGGGCGTCGGTGAGGACGAGGACGCCGAGGAGGAAGAGGAGGGCGCCGACGCCGAGTTCGGACCTCCCGCGCAGCAGGGTCTTCTTCGCCGGGGTCGTCACAGGGGTCTTCTCGGTGGTGGTCACAGTCCGAGCTCCTTGAGGACGGAGCCGACCCGCCGGTCCTGCTCGGTGAGGAAGTCACCGAACTCCGCGCCGGGCAGGAAGGCGTCGTTCCAGCCGTGGGTCTTCAGCGACTCGCGCCACTGCGGGGAGCCGTGCAGCCCGGTCACGAGCGCGACGAGCTTGTCGCGCTCGGCGTCGGAGAGGCCGGGCGGGGCGACGATGCCGCGCCAGTTGGTGAACTCGGTGTCGAGGCCGGCCTCGCGGAGGGTGGGGGCGTCGAGACCGGGGACCCGCTTCGGGCCGGTGACGGCGAGGAGGCGCAGCTCCCCCGCCTTGATCTGGTCGAGGTACTCGCCGACGCCGGAGACGCCGAAGCCGACCTTGTTGCCGAGGATGGAGGCGAGGAGCTCGCCGCCGCCGTCGAAGGGGACGTAGTTGACGTCCTTCGGTGCGATCCCGGCGGCCTGGGCCATCAGCATGGGGGCGAGGTGGTCGGGGCCGCCGGGCGAGGAGCCGCCGCCGACGGGCAGCTTGCCGGGGTCCTTCTTCCAGGCGGAGAGGAGGTCCTGGATCGTCTTGTACGGGGAGTCCTTGCCGACCACGACGATGTCCTGCTCCTCGGTGAGCCGGGCGATCGGGGTGGTGTCGGCGAGGGTCCTGGGCGTCTTGTTGGTGTGGACGGCGCCGACGACACCGAGGCCCATGGACATGGCGAGCCGGCCGTTGCCGCGCTCGCCGACGAGCCGGGTGAGGCCGACGGTGCCGCCCGCGCCGGGCAGGTTGAAGACCTCGACGTCGCCGGTGAGTCCGGCCTCCTCGACGTTCTTCGCGGCGGTGCGGGCGGTGATGTCGTATCCGCCGCCCGGGGTGTTGGGGACCATGAAGCGCAGGCCGGGTATCGCGGTGCCGGTGTCGGAGCCGGTGCCCGGGCTGAGCAGCGGCGGGCCCACGAGCACCAGGAGAGCCGCCCCGAGGAGGGCGAAGGGGGTGCGCAACCGCACGTGTGCCGCCTCTCAAGTAGGAGGGAAATGGGGGTGTGAGGTGGCCCACATGTTGCCCTCGCGTTAAGAAGCTGTCTCTCTTCCGCAATCAACGGACGTTGTGGTCGTTGTGGTCGGGACCTAGCGTGGGTCGGCGTGACGAAGGTGCTGGTCGTGGACGACGACTTCATGGTCGCCAAGCTGCACTGCCGCTACGTGTCGGCGGTGGCGGGCTTCACCGTGGCCGGGGTCGCGCACAGCGGCGCGGAGGCTCTCCACGCGGCCGAGCGGCTCCGCCCCGACCTGGTCCTGCTCGACGTCTTCCTGCCCGACATGGACGGGGTCCGGGTGCTGCGGGAGCTGCGCGCGGCGGGTCTGGGCATGGACGCGCTCTTCATCACCGCCGCCCGTGACGTCGGCACGATCCGCTCGGCCCTCCGCGCCGGGGCCCTGCACTACCTGATCAAGCCGTTCACCCAGGCCGCCCTGCACGAGCAGCTGCGGCACGTGGCCTCCCTCCGCAGCCGCCTCGACGAACTCGACGAGGCCCGCCAGGAGGACGTCGACCAGATCTTCGGCACCCGCCCGCGCGGCTCCCGCGAACTGCCGAAGGGCCTCGCCCCGCACACGGCCGACCTGGTCGACTCGGTCCTGCGCGCCCACCCGGAGGGCCTCTCGGCCACGGAATGCGCCGAAGCGGGCTCCCTCTCCCGCGTGAGCGCCCGCCGCTACCTGGAGTACTTCGCGGAGACGGGCCGCGCGGAGGTCACCCTCCGCTACGGCGGCACGGGCCGCCCGGAACGCCGGTACCGACGGCTGGGGTAGGAGCGGGCGGCGGGCCGCCGGACGGCCCCGCTCAGGAACCGGCCGCGTCCTCGTGGAGGGCCCTGCGGATCGCGTCGCGGGCGTCCTGGTCGATGGACTCGTCCTCGGCCAGGGAGACGAGGGCGGCACGGGCGGAGGGGAGGGCGCGGACGCAGACGAGTGCCAGGGTGGCCCGTTCGACGGCCATCCGCCGCCGGATGTAGAGCGCGGCCAGCTCGGGGAACCAGGGGTCGAGGGCGTCGAGGTCGTCGGCGATGCCGCACCAGTACAGGGCCGGTTCGACGACGAATCCGGCGATCCGCCACACCCAGCGGCCCTCGCGGAAGTCGGTGGTGTCCAGGCCGTCCGCGACACAGGCGGCCTCGACCTCGGCCAGCTGCCCGACGGTGAGGCGGGGCAGGTCCTTCACCCTCTCGCGCAGGATCTCGTGGCAGAACCAGTCGTCCGGCGGATCCTCGTCGTCGGAGAAGAACTTGAGGTCCGGGTAGTCGCGCGGCTCCGGCGCGTCCAGCCGGGCGGGCGGCAGGCCGGCCTCCAGGACGCCGCGGACGAGCGCCCACCGCTCGGGGGTCTCCTCGTCGGGCCAGTGGCCCCAGCTCCTCGGGAGCGCCCGCAGGCCCTCGGGGAAGACGGGGGTGTCGTCGGTCATCCGGCCTCCTTCTCGGCGGTCCCGGGCGCTGTTCCTCAGCCGCCTCTTACCTGTGCCTTAAAGCCATCCTAAGAATCCCCGTCTCCCCTTCTCCACCGGCTTTTCCGCAGCCGGTGGCGGCTAGCGTGCCGGTCGTCCCCACCCCCCGCCCTCACGTCAGGAGCTGTCCCCATGACCTCTCGTCGCACGGCAACGGCCGCCGCCACCGCCGCTCTGGTCCTGTCCGGGCTCGCCGTCGCCCCCGGTGCCTCCGCGCACGGGTCGATGACCGACCCGGTGAGCCGGGTCTCGGCCTGTTACGCGGAGGGGCCCGAGGCGCCGAGGTCGGCGGCGTGCAAGGCGGCGGTGGCGGCGAGCGGGACTCAGGCGTTCTACGACTGGAACGCGGTGAACATCGCGAACGCGGCGGGTCAGCACCGGCGGCTGATCCCGGACGGCAGGCTGTGCAGCGCGGGCAACGACAAGTACCGGGGGCTCGACCTGGCGCGGGCCGACTGGCCGGCCAGCGGCATGAAGGCCGGCGCGCACACCTTCCGGTACAAGGGGACCGCCCCGCACAGGGGTTCGTTCGCGCTGTACGTGACGAAGGACGGGTACGACCCGTCGAAGCCGCTGAAGTGGTCGGACCTGGAGGAGCGGCCGTTCGTGACGGTGACCGACCCGGGGATGCAGAACGGCGACTACGTGTTCCAGGGGACCGTGCCGAAGAAGTCGGGGCGTCATCTCATCTACTCGATCTGGCAGCGCTCCGACTCCCCCGAGGCGTTCTACACCTGCTCGGACGTGGTGTTCGGGCAGGACAACGGCGGTCAGGACGACGGCGGTCAGGACGAGGGCGGTCAGGGCAGTGGCGGTACGGAGCCGGCGCCGAGCGCCTCCGCGCCCACCGACGAGCAGATCGAGGCCGGCGAGGGCCAGTCCTCGGTCGAGCACGGCGGGCACGGGGGCCATGGGGGTGGCGCCGGTGAGGCGGCGGCGAGCACGGCCCCGGCCCGGACGCCGTCCCCCAACGCCCCCGCCCCCGCCGCCGGTTCGGGTTCCGGTACGGAGCTCGCCGAGACGGGCGGCGACGCCACCACGCCGTATCTCGCGGTCGGTGGCGCCGCCGTGCTCGCGCTCGGTGCGGCGGTGCTCTTCGGGACGGGCCGGCGGCGCCGGACCCGCGGCTAGCCGATCACCGAGAGGCAGGTGGTCTCCGTCGCGTGGGCCGGGTCGAGGGCGTTGGCGACCTCGTGGAAGGTGACCCGGTCCACCGTGCCGATGGCCACGTGCTCGGACAGGTCGAGCGCGCACTTGTCCTGGATGAGGACGTTGGTGACGTTCGGGCCGGTCAGGAACTGGGAGCGGTACGGGGTGACGACCTCGTCGTACTGGCTCGCGATGACGTGGTAGCGGACCCCGGGCACGGTGTCGCCGCCCTCGTTGAGCTTGGTGATGAAGGCCGAGCCGGCGATCTGGTCGGCGAGGCCCGGGGTCGTGGAGCTGATGAGGTCCTCGGCGCCGGGGAAGTACGGCAGGAGCTTGGTGAGGCCGAGCAGGGTGGTGCCGTGGTTGTCGGGGGCGATGCCGACGAGCGTGTTCACCTTCTCGGCCCCGCCGAGGAACTTGAGGTACCAGCGGGGCATCATGCCGCCCTGCGAGTGTCCGACGAGGTCGGCCTCGGGGGCGCCGGTGGCGGCGAGGACCCGGTCGACGTAGGTGTCGAGCTGTCCGGCGGAGGCGGCGATGGGTCCGAGCCCGTTGAAGAAGGGGACGCCCGGCAGCTGGCCGTAGTCGAGGGAGAAGACGCAGTAGCCCCGGTTGACCAGGTAGGGGGCGAGGGCCAGCCAGTTGTCGACGGAGTTGCCGAAGGTGCCGTGGACGAGGACGACGGGCCGCGGGTGCGCGGCGGACGGCTTGCAGGAGAAGTCGTTCCAGCCGCGGCTGGGGGCGGTGTCGGCGTGGGCGGCGGCGGTGGGGGCGAGGGTGGCGGCGGCGGTGAGGAGCAGGACGGACAGGGCTCTGACCGTGCGCTTCCAGGACTTCGCGGACAGCATCGGGCGATCTCCTTGCGGCTCAAGGGGAAGGTGGGGGTGCTGTGCCCTGCGGTCCGGACCACAAGTGGGGATGCTCTCCAGCCAAGCTACGCACGGGTAGCCTCGACTGGGAAGTTACGCGTCGGTAAAAAGTGGTGTGTCGTCACCGGGGCGCCGACGGGGGCGGGTTCAGGCCGCCAGGGAGCCCGGGACGATCGCTCGCGGGCCGTACTTCGCCCGCGCCCGGTCCGCCACCGCCTCGATCCGCCGGGCCTTCTCGTCGGTCGGGTCGAAGGTCAGCTGGTGGGTGGCGTGTTCGGCGGGGGCGAGGCCCTCGGCGCGCAGGGCGATGCCCCGTACCCGGGCCCGCTGGAGGCCGAAGGAGTCGTGGATCGTGTACGCGAGCGCGGTGAGCGCCGCCGAGTGGGCGGTCCGTTCGGGCAGGGTGCGGCTGCGGGTCGTGGTGCTGCGGTCGGCGTACCGCACGGTGACCGCGAGTCCCCGGCAGACCTGGTCCTCGGTCCGCAGCCGGGCGCCCAGTTCCGTGGCCAGGGAGAGGAGGGCCCTGCGCTGTTCGGTCCGGTCGGTCTCGTCGTGCGGGAAGGCGCGCTCGGCGGCGATCGACCGGGAGGCCGCGTTCGGGACGACGGGGGTGCGGTCGATGCCCTGGGCCTTCTCCCACAGCTCGCGGCCGGCCTTCGCGCCGACGAGCCGCTGGAGCACGGCGAGCGGCGCGTCGGCGACGCGGCCCGCGGAGTCGAGTCCGTAGCCGCAGAGGGTACGGGCGGTGGCGCGGCCGACGCCGTCGAGGTCGACGACCGGCCGGTCGCGCAGGAAGGCCGCCGGGTCCTCGACGACCAGGGTGACGCCGGGCCGGGCGTCGCGGGCCGCGAGCCGGGCCAGCATCGGGTTGGGGCCGGCGCCGATGACGCAGTCGACGCCGTGCAGGGCGAGCGCGCGGACCCGGATGACCGAGGCGAGTTCGGCGGGGCTCCGGCCGAAGTAGCGCAGCGCGCCGCGCACGTCGGCGAGCGCCTCGCAGGGCGGGGCGGCCTCGACGACGGGGGTGAACTCGCGGAGCAGGTCGACCAGTCGGGGCAGGACCGCCTCGTCCGTCGACTCCAGGCGGAAACGTACGCAGAGGATCATCCCGCGCTCCCCGGGCTGCTGTGCCACAGCTTCCGCGACGGCGTCGCGGTGCCTTCCCCGGCCGGCCGGAGGTCGGCCCAGGGGTTCATCTCGTAACCGGTGGACATCGTGATCCGGCGGCCGCTGTCGGCGCTCTCGCCGGCGGGCGCCGTCGCGGCGAGCCGCTCCCCCACCGCGTCCAGGCCGCCGGTGGCCCGCAGTTCGACCAGTTCGGCGAGGTTCCAGGCGGCGGAGCCGACGACGCTGAGGCTGCGCGGGCCGCGCCGCTGCACCACGCCCCGGACGAGCAGCAGCCAGGAGTGGAAGACGGTGCGGGCGCAGGCCTCGTGGGCGTCGTCGAAGAAGGCGAGGTCGACCAGGCCGGTGCCGTCGTCGAGGGTGCTGAAGATGACGCGTTTCCCGGAGCGGATGGGCGGGGTCTGGGTGGCGGCCTTGGCGCCCGCGACGAGGACGGTCTGTCCGTGGGCGGCGGAGCGCAGCCGCTGGGCGGAGACGACGCCGAGTTCGCGGAGGAAGGCGTGGTGGTCGCTCATGAGGTGGCGGGAGGCGTCCATGCCGAGGATGCCCAGCTCGGCGCTGAGGCGTTCGGTCTCGTCGAGGTCGGGCAGGCCGATGGGGGCGGTCTTCCCGCCCTGGGCGAGCGGGAGCTGGCCGCCGTGGGAGGCGGCTCCGCGGTGGATGCGGCGGAGTTCGGTGAGGTGGAGCAGCAGGTCGCGGCGGTTGGCGCCGAAGGCGTCGAGGGCGCCGACCTGGGCGAGGCGTTCGGCGACGGGGGTGCGCGGGCGGGCCCGTTCCCAGAAGTCGAGCAGGGAGGCGTAGGGCTGTCCGTCCTCGATGCGGGCGCTCTCGGTCTCGCTGATGCCGTGGACGTCGGCGAGGCCGAGCCGGAGTCCCCACACCACAGGGTTCTCGGACACCAGTTCGATACGGTGGGCGGCCGCCGAGTGGTTCACGTCCAGCGGCAGCACCGGCACCCCGCGCCGCCGGGCGTCCGCGAGCAGCAGCCGCTTGGGGTACATGCCGGGGTCGTGGGTGAGCAGCCCCGCGTAGAAGGCGGCCGGGTGGTGCGCCTTGAGCCAGGCCGACTGGTAGGTCGGCACGGCGAAGGCCACCGCGTGCGCCTTGCAGAAGCCGTACGAGCCGAAGGCCTCGACGATCTCCCAGGTGCGGGCGACGACCTCGGGGGCGTATCCGCGCGCCGAGGCCCGCTGGGCGAACCAGGCCTCGATCCGGCCCTGCGACTCGGGGTGCGAGAGCCCGCGCCGGACCTGGTCGGCCTCGGCCCGGTCGCAGCCGGTCATGATCCGTACGATCTCGATGATCTGCTCGTGGAAGACGACCACGCCGTACGTCTCCTTCAGGGTCTCCTCCAGGTCGGGGTGCGGGTAGCGGACGGGGGCGCGGCCGTGCCGGGCCTCGATGAAGGGGCGGACCATGTCGGCGGCGACGGGTCCCGGCCGGAAGAGCGAGATGTCGACGACGAGGTCGTGGAAGGTCGCGGGCTGGAGCCGGCCGACCAGGTCGCGCTGGCCCGGGGACTCGATCTGGAAGCAGCCGAGGGTCTCGGTGGAGCGGATCAGCCGGTACGTCTCGGGGTCGCCCTCCGGGACCGCGTCGATGTCGGGCCGGGTGCCGGTGGCGCGCTCGACCTCGGTGACGGCGTGGGCCATCGCGGACTGCATGCGCACGCCGAGGACGTCGAGCTTGAGCAGTCCGAGGTCCTCCACGTCCTCCTTGTCGAACTGGGACATGGGGAAGCCCTCGCCGCTGGTGGGGACCACGGGGGTACGGGTGAGCAGCGAGGCGTCCGAGAGCAGCACCCCGCAGGGGTGCATGGCGATCCCGCGCGGCAGCGCGTCGAGCGCCTCGACCAGCTCCCAGAAGCGGCCGAACTTCGCCCCTTCCCGTCGCGACTCCCCTGCCAGTTCGCGCAGTTCGGGCAGTTCGTCGAGGGCGGCGAGCGCGTCCCGGGCGCGGATGTGCGGGAAGGCCTTGGCGATCCGGTCGGTCTCGGCCGGGTCCAGGGAGAGGGCGGCGCCCACGTCCCGTACCGCGTGGCGGACCCGGTAGGTCTCGGGCATGGAGACGGTGGCGACCCGTTCGGTGCCGAAGCGGTCGATGATCGCCCGGTAGACCTCCAGGCGGCGGGCGGACTCCACGTCGATGTCGATGTCGGGCAGGGCGGTGCGGCGTTTGGAGAGGAACCGTTCCATCAGCAGGCCGTGCTCGACCGGGTCGGCGTGGGCGATGCCGAGGAGGTGGTTGACGAGGGAGCCGGCGCCGGAGCCGCGGGCGGCGACCCGGATCCCCATGGACCGGACGTCGTCGACGACCTGGGCGACCGTCAGGAAGTAGGTGGCGAAGCCGTGGTGGGCGATGACGTCCAGCTCGCGGTGCATCCGGTCCCAGTAGTCGCGCCGCTTCTCGTACCCCTTC
Source organism: Streptomyces sp. NPDC055815 (assembly GCF_053616475.1). NCBI lineage: Bacteria > Bacillati > Actinomycetota > Actinomycetes > Kitasatosporales > Streptomycetaceae > Streptomyces > Streptomyces sp. NPDC055815. The sequence goes on from NZ_JBSHDU010000027.1 coordinate 66,405, forward strand.
AGGACCATGCCGGCGGCGGCCCGGGAGGTGAGGACGCGCTGGGCGGTGCGGTGCTCCGCGCCGACGAGGTACGGCTCCGGGAAGTGCGCGGAGCCGATGCCGAGGTCGTCCTCGGGGTCGACCAGGCACCCGGCGGCGAGTTCCGCGGTCCGGTCGAGGAGCCGGCGGGCGGCGTCCGGGCGGAAGCCCGCCGCCTCGACGATCCGCTCGGCGGCGGCCGTCATGCCGTCGGGTCCTTCGGCGCCCTTGAGCCAGGCCTCTCCGCTGTCGAGCTCCTTGCGGGGGTCGACGGGGACGAGGCGGCGGGCGGAGTCGAGGACGTCGGCGACCGGGCCCTGGCCGGGGTCGGCGTACCGGACGGCGTTGCTGAGGACGGGCCGCACGCCCTGTTCGGCGGCGAAGCCGACGGTACGGGCGGCGAGCCGCAGGGAGCCGGGCCCGGTGCCGGTGCGCCCGTGGTGGACGGCCTCCAGGCGGAGCGCGTCGCCGTACCGCTCGCGCCAGGGGGCGAGCAGCCGGGCGGCCCGGTCGGGGCGGCCGGCGGCGAGGGCGCGGCCGACGTCGGAGGCGGGCCCGAGCAGGACGTACAGACCCTCGCCGGCCAGGGCGGTCCTGGGCAGCAGGGGGTGTTCCGTTCCCCCGGCGTGGGCGGCGGTGACCATCGCGCAGAGGGCGGCCCAGCCGGTGCGGGAGCGGGCGAGGAAGAGGGCGCGGGGCGCGGACTCGTCGACGAAGGCCCCGCCCCGGACGGGGACCCGGCGGGCGGAGCCGCGGTCGGCGGGGTCGTGCTCGGGGACGGCGGCCTCGTACGCGAGGTCCACGCCGAACAGCGGCCGGACCCCCTCCTTCTCGCACGCCTTGGCGAAGCGGACGGTGCCGGAGAGGGTGTCGCGGTCGGTCAGGGCGAGGGCGTCCATGCCCCGCTCGGCGGCGCGGGCGGCGAGGCGCTCGGGGTGCGAGGCGCCGTAGCGCAGGGAGTAGCCCGAGGCGGTGTGCAGATGCGTGAAGCCTGGCATGGCCGGTGCACCTCCCGCGCTCCGCATTGATTCGTACGTACGTTCCCATCCCCCTGAACCCAGCGTAGCTCATCTTCGAACATCCGTACGATAACCCGTTCGGACCTGTCCCACCTGCGGGAACACCCACCGCCCCGGAGCGTGGGGGCATGAGTTTCGTCGATGAACTGAAAAGCGCCGTCACCCCCCGAGCCGCCCTGCTCGTCGTCGGCGTCTTCGCCCTCCAGCTCCTGTTCATCGCCTCGTACGTCGGGGCCCTGCACGATCCGAAACCCACGGACGTCCCCTTCGGCGCGGTCGCCCCCGGACAGGCGGCGAACGTCCTGGCGGACCGGCTGGAGAAGCTGCCGGGCGATCCCCTCGACCCGCGGACGGTCGCGGACGAGGCCGAGGCGCGGGACCAGATCCTGAACCGGGACATCGACGGGGCCCTGATCGTCGACCCGCGGGGCCGCACCGACACCCTGCTCGTCGCCTCCGGCGGCGGCACCGTGCTCTCCTCCACCCTGCAGTCGATGATCACGAAGCTGGAAGCGACCCAGGGGCGCACGGTGAGGACCGTCGACGTGGCCCCCGCCTCGCCGGAGGACTTCGACGGACTCTCGGCCTTCTACCTGGTCGTCGGCTGGTGCGTCGGCGGCTACATCTGCGCCGCGATCCTGGCGATCAGCGCGGGCTCACGACCGGCCAACCCGCACCGGGCGATCATCCGGCTCGGGGTGCTCGCGCTCTACTCGGTCCTCGGCGGTCTCGGCGGCGCGATCATCGTCGGCCCGATCCTCGGCGCCCTGCCCGGCAGCGTCGCCGCCCTGTGGGGCCTGGGCACCCTGGTGGTCTTCGCCGTCGGCGCCGCCACCCTCGCCCTCCAGTCCGTCTTCGGGATCGTCGGCATCGGCCTCGCGATCCTGCTGATCGTCGTCGCCGGCAACCCGAGCGCGGGCGGCGCCTTCCCGGCGCCGATGCTGCCCCCGTTCTGGCGGGCGATCGGCCCCGCCCTGCCGCCGGGCGCGGGCACCTGGGCGGCGCGCTCGATCGCGTACTTCAAGGGCAACGACATGACCGCCTCGATGCTGGTCCTCTCGGCCTGGGCGGTCGTCGGCGCCGCGGTCACCCTCGTGATGTCCTCGCTGAAGCGGAAGCCGGAGACGGCGGAGCCGATCGCCGCGGAGCTGGGCGAGGTCAAGGCCTAGCCGGGCGACGAGAAGGCCCCCCCCGCACCGGCGGGGGCCTTCTCCGTGCCCGGGACTACTCGCCGTAGTACGCCCGGGTCATCAGCTCCTTCATCTCGTCGATCATCGGCATCCTCGGGTTGGCCGGCGCGCACTGGTCGGCGTAGGCGTTCATCGCCTGCTGCGGCAGGGCCGCCAGGAAGGCCGCCTCGTCGACGCCCTCCTCCCGGAAGGAGGCCGGGATGCCGCACCGGGTGCGCAGCTCCTCGACCGCGCGGGCGTAGGACTCCACGCCCTCCTCCGGGGTCGCGGCCGGCAGGCCGAGCGTCCGGGCGATCTCCTGGTAGCGCTCCGGGGCCCGGTAGACCTCGGCCTTCGGCCACGGCACGGCCTTGTGGGTGACGGTGCCGTTGTGCCGGATGACGTGCGGGAGCAGCAGCGCGTTGGTGCGGCCGTGGGCGACGTGGAAGGTGTTGCCGAGGGTGTGGGCCATGGCGTGGACCAGGCCGAGGAAGGCGTTGGCGAAGGCCATGCCGGCGATGGTGGACGCGTTGTGCATCTTCTCGCGGGCCTCGGGCGCCTTCGCGCCCCGCGTCACACAGGTCTCCAGGTTCTCGAAGATCAGCCTGATCGCCTGGAGGCACTGGCCGTCGGTGAAGTCGTTGGCGTAGGCCGAGACGTACGCCTCGGTGGCGTGGGTCAGGGCGTCGAAGCCGGAGTCGGCGGTGACCGTGGCCGGGAGGTTGAGCGGGAGGACCGGGTCGACGATGGCGACGTTCGGGGTGAGGGCGTAGTCGGCGAGGGGGTACTTCTGCGCGGCCTCGGGGTCGGAGATGACCGCGAAGGGGGTGACCTCGCTGCCGGTGCCCGAGGTGGTGGGGATCGCGACGAGCTTCGCCTTCTCGCCGAGCCCGGGGAAGCGGTAGGCGCGCTTGCGGATGTCGAAGAACTTCTCCTTGGTGTCCGCGAACTCGACCTCGGGCCGCTCGTACATCAGCCACATGATCTTCGCCGCGTCCATCGGGGAGCCGCCGCCGAGGGCGATGATCGTGTCGGGCCGGAAGTCCCGCAGGGCGGCGGCGCCGGCGCGGACGGTGGCGAGCTCCGGGTTGGGCTCGACGGAGTCGATGACCTGGATCGTGACCGGTTCCTCGCGGCCGTCGAGGATGTCGGTGACCTTCCGTACGAAGCCGAGGTCGCTCATCGTCCGGTCGGTGACGATCGTGACCCGCTCCAGGCCCTCCATCTCGCCGAGGTAGCGGATGGCGTTCCGCTCGAAGTAGATCTTCGGCGGGACCTTGTACCACTGCATGTTGGTGGTGCGCCGTCCGATCCGCTTGATGTTGAGCAGGTTGACCGCGGTGACGTTGTTCGAGACGGAGTTGTGTCCGTACGAGCCGCAGCCGAGGGTGAGCGAGGGCAGGAAGGCGTTGTAGACGTCGCCGATGCCGCCGAAGGTGGAGGGGGCGTTGACGATGACCCGGATCGCCTGGACCCGCTTGCCGAACTCCTCGGCGAGCTCCTCGTCCTCGGTGTGGATCGCGGCGCTGTGGCCGAGGCCGTGGAAGGCGACCATGCGGGCCGAGAGGTCGAGGCCGTGCTCGGTGGAGTCGGCCCGCAGAGCGGCCAGGACCGGGGAGAGCTTCTCGCGGGTGAGCGGCTCGTTCTCGCCGACCTCGGCGCACTCGACGAGCAGGATCGAGGTGTCTTCGGGGACCTCGAAGCCGGCCTGCTCGGCGATCCACACCGGGGACCTGCCGACGACGTCCGCGTTGAGCTTCGCGCCGCCGCAGTTCGTGGCGTAGGCGGTGGTGCCGAAGACGTACTCCTCCAGCTTGGTCTTCTCGGCGGCGGTGACGACGTGGGCGCCGAGCCGCTCGAACTCGGCGATGCCCTCCTCGTACACCTCGGCGTCGAGGATGACGGCCTGCTCGGAGGCGCAGATCATGCCGTGGTCGAAGGCCTTGGAGAGCACGATGTCGTGGATCGCGCGCTGCAGCCTCGCGTCCTTGGCGACGTACGCGGGGACGTTGCCCGCGCCGACGCCGAGGGCGGGCTTGCCGCACGAGTAGGCGGCCTCGACCATCGCGTTCCCGCCGGTGGCGAGGATGGTGGAGACGCCCTCGTGGTGCATGAGGAGGCCGGTGGCCTCCATCGAGGGCTCCTCGATCCACTGCACGCACCCCTCGGGCGCGCCGGCGGCGACGGCGGCGTCGCGGACGGTCCGGGCGGCCTCGGCCGAGCACTTCTGCGCGGACGGGTGGAAGGCGAAGACGACGGGGTTACGGGTCTTCAGCGCGATCAGCGCCTTGAAGACGGTCGTCGAGGTGGGGTTGGTGACGGGGGTCATCGCGCAGATCACGCCGACGGGCTCGGCGATCTCGGTGATGCCGTTCAGCTCGTCGCGGCGGACGACCCCGACGGTCCTGAGACCGGCCATCGAGTGGGTGACGTGCTCGCAGGCGAAGAGGTTCTTCACCGCCTTGTCCTCGAAGAGGCCGCGGCCGGTCTCCTCGACGGCGAGCCGCGCCAGCTCGCCGTGCGCGCCCAGCGCGGCGAGCGAGGCCTTCTTGACGATGTGGTCGACCTGCTCCTGGTCGAGGGCCTCGAAGCGGTCGAGCGCCGCGAGGGCCCTTTCGACGAGTCCGTCCACCATCCGCGTCGCGTCCATCGCGGGCCTCCTTCGCACGTCCCTTTTCTCTCCTCTCCCAGTCGACACCCGCCGGAGGAGCGACGGGGCCGGGGAAAGGCCTCGGAGGGAGGGCCGAAGGTCCTGGAAGGAGCGGTCCCTCCCGCCGCCGCGAGGCCGCCGGAGGGACCGCGTCACCAGGGGGGATCAGTAGACGCTGACCCCGTAGGCGCTGAGCGCCTCCGTCACGGGCTGGAAGAAGGTCGTGCCGCCCGAGGAGCAGTTGCCGCTGCCGCCGGAGGTGAGACCGATCGCCCTGCTGCCCGAGTAGAGCGGGCCGCCGGAGTCGCCGGGCTCGGCGCAGACGTTGGTCTGGATCATGCCGTAGACGATGTCGCCGCCGCCGTAGTTCACGGTGGCGTTCAGGCCGGTCACCGTGCCGCTGTGGGTGCCGGTGGTGGAGCCGCGGCGGGTGACGGACATGCCGACGGTGGCGTTGGCGGCGCTGGTGATGTCGACGCTGCCGACCGTGCCGGACTTGGTGACCGAGGTGTTGGTGTAGCGCACGATGCCGTAGTCGTTGGTCGGGAAGCTCGACCCGGCGGTGCTCCCGAGCACCGTGCTGCGCGAGGAGTTGGACCACCAGGTCCCCGCGCCGTCGGTGCAGTGGCCGGCGGTGAGGAAGTAGTAGTTCCCCGCGCTGTCCCTGACGTTGAAGCCGAGCGAGCAGCGCCAGCTGCTCGCGTAGATGGCGTCGCCGCCGGAGATCAGCTTGTTGAAGGTGCCGGGGGTGCGCTCGATGCGCAGCGCACCGGCGTTGGCGCCGGCCTGGCGCTTGATCTTGGCGATCTCCGCCGGCGAGACGGTGGAGTCGACGGTGACGACGACCTGGCCGGTGGCGGCGTCCGTGCGCCAGGCGGTGCCCGCCACGTCGGCGGCGAGGACGGCGTCGCCCGCGGCGGAGAGCTGGGTGGCGCTGAACGTCTGCGCGGAGTCGGCGCTGGCGGTGGGGACGCCGAGCGTCGCGGCGGCGGCGACGAGGCCGGCGGTGAGGGCGAGCAGCCGGAACTTCTTCGTGGGGGTGGTCACTTCGTGTTCCTCCTGTGTGGGGGGATCAGTGGGTGTCCGTGCGGGTTCGGAAGAGGCTCGGGATCAGAAGAGGCTGACGTTGTACTTGGCGAGGGCCTCCGGCACCGGCTGGAAGAAGGTGGTGCCGCCGGTGGAGCAGTTGCCGCTGCCGCCGGAGGTGAGGCCGAGCGCCTTGGTGCCGTCGTACATCGCACCGCCCGAATCGCCGGGCTCGGCGCAGACGTTGGTCTGGATGAGGCCCTTCACGGTGCCGCCGCTGGAGTAGTGGACGGTGGCGTTGAGGCCGGTGACGGTGCCGCCACGGGTGCCGGTGGTGGAGCCGGAGCGCTTGACGGACTCGCCCACGTAGGCGTCGGCCGCGGTGAAGCCGCCGGGGTGGGTGAGCGAGGCGTTGTCGTAGCGGACCAGGGCGTAGTCGTTGCCCGGGAAGCTGGAGCCGACGGTGGCGCCGATCAGGGTCGACTGCGACGAGTTGGTGTACCAGGTGTTGGCGACGTTGCCGCAGTGGCCGGCGGTCAGGAAGTAGTACGTGGAGCCGCTGCGGACGTTGAAGCCGAGCGAACAGCGGTAGCCGCCGCCGTAGATGGCGTCTCCGGCGCCGAGGAGCGGCTTGAAGACGCCGGGGGTGCGCTGGACCCGGAGCGCCGAGGCGTCGGCGCCGGCCGCTCTGCGGATCTTGGCGAGTCCGGCGTCGGTGACGGTGGAGTCGGCGGTGACGACGACCCGGCCCGACGCCTGGTCGACGTACCAGGCGGTGCCGCCGACCCCGGCGGCCTCGACGGCGGCGTCGGCGCGGGCGAGCTGGGCGGCTCCGGCGGGTCCGGGCACGGGGGCGGCCTGGGCGCCGGGCAGTCCGAGGGCGGTCGCGGCGGCGAGACCGGCGGCGACGGCGAGCAGACGACGGGTGCGGGTGTTCCTCACTGTGCTCCTCACAATTCTCCTTCTGGGAAAAGCGGAGGGGCCCGTGGATGGCGGGCCCGTGAGGCGCCATCAGGTGACGTGTTCCTGACATGCACCGCCAGTGATAGTGGCCCTCCCGGGGCCGACGCACAAGACCGCCGTACGCACGGGCGCCCCCGGCCGGGACGGCCGGGGGCGTACCTCTGCGGAAAAAGCCAGGTCAGACGGCGCTCAGCCGCCGCTCCCCGGCAGCCACCGCGGTGTCCAGCGTGTTCCCGGGCGGCGGGAACGGGCAGATGAAGTGGTCCGCGAAGGCGCACGGCGGCAGCAGCGCACGGTTGAAGTCGACCGTCACCGAGCCGTCCGACGCCGGGGCCTCGGGCCGCAGGAAACGGAAGCGGTAGCTGTCCCGGCCGCTCGTGGCGTCCGCGAAGACCGCCCACAGGGTCCCGTCGTCCTCGACGGCCACCTGGAGGACGTGCTCGCCGCCGTGCAGCTCGAAGACCAGCTCACCGGAGAGCCCGAGACCGCGCTCCCGGCCGTCGGCGTTCTCCACCCGTACGCTGCGCGTCTCCGCGTACGGACGGAAGACGCCGGGCACCACCCAGCGCTCGTCGTACGGGGTGGCCTCGATGCCCCGGAAGGCGCCGCGCGCCTCGGAGCCGGGGTCGAAGTCCCGTACGGCCCAGAGCCCTTCGCGCCGCAGCACCACGAGCCGCCGGCCCGCCGACTCGACCCGGGACTCGTGGATCGGGCCGTGGTCGGCGGTGAGCCGGACCGTGCCCGCGAAGGGCTTGCCGTCGACGGTGAGCCCGTCCTCGGCACCCGCCGTCAGGACCACCTCGTCACCGTCCTCCCGCCACTCGCCGGGAACGGACGGAAGACGCCCCTCGGGGAAGTCCGCGAGCCAGTGGGTGCCCGTCAGGGAGAGCGGGCCGTACGAGGAGGCGACCGCCGCCTCGCGCTGCTCGTGCCAGTGCTGCCAGTCCTGCTGTGGATCCGTGCTCATGGTGTTCAACCTTTCCATACGGGCTCGGGAAGGCCGAGGTGCGACCGCAGCGTGGTGCCCGCGTACTCCGTACGGAAGACCCCGCGTTCCTGGAGCAGCGGGACGACCCGGTCGACGAAGTCGTCGAGCCCGCCGGGGGTGAGGTGCGGGACGAGGATGAAGCCGTCGGCGGCGTCCGTGGCGACGAACTCCTCCAGGGCGGCCGCGACGGTCGCCGGGGAACCGACGAAGGACTGGCGGGTCGTCGTCGCGATGACGGTCTGCCGGATCGACCAGCCCTTGGCCTCGGACAACGCCCGCCACTTCCTGGCGACCGCGACCGGGTCGGCGACCCGCACCCGGCCCTGGACGAGGGCGGAGTCCGGATCGGGGTCGACGTCGGGAAGCGGCCCGTCGGGGTCGTAGCCGGACAGGTCGCGCCCCCAGATCTGCTCGAGCGCGAGGATCGCGTTCTGCGGGGAGACCTGCTGCCGGCGGATCCCGGTCGCCCGCTCCTGCGCCTCGGCGTCGGTGTCGCCGAGGACGTACGTCACCCCCGGCATGATCTTCAGATCGCCGGGGTCCCTCCCGTACCGGGCGAGCCGCCCCTTGACGTCGGCGTAGAACTCCCGCCCGGCCTCCAGGGTCGAGTGCCGGGTGAAGATCACGTCAGCGGCCGACGCCGCGAACTCCCGCCCCTCACCGGAGTCCCCGGCCTGGATGACGACCGGCTGCCCCTGCGGAGAGCGCGGTACGGGGAACGAGCCCTCGATCCGGAACTGGGGCCCGCTGTGCGCGAAGGGCCGCGGCTCCCCGTCCGGGGTCCAGGAGTCCCACAACTCCCGTACCGTGCCCAGGAACTCCGCCGCACGCGTGTACCGGTCGGCGCGGTCCAGATAGCCGCCGCGCCGGAAGTTCTCGCCGGTGAAGGCGTCGGAGGAGGTGACCACGTTCCAGGCGGCCCGGCCGGCGCTCAGCTGGTCGAGCGAGGCGAGCCGACGGGCCAGTTCGTACGGCTCGTTGAAGGTGGCGTTGACCGTGGCGGCCAGACCGAGCCGCTCGGTGACGGCCGCGAGGGCGTTCAGGACGGTGATCGACTCGGGCCGGCCGACGACGTCCAGGTCGTGGACGCGCCCCGCGTGCTCCCGCAGCCGCAGCCCCTCGGCGAGGAAGAAGAAGTCGAAGAGCCCCCGCTCGGCGGTCCTGGCCAGATGCTCGAACGAGGAGAAGTCGATCTGCGAACCGGACCGCGGATCGGCCCAGACGGTCGTGGAGTTGACGCCGGGAAAGTGCGCGGCGAGATGGATCTGCTTCCTGCCCCGGCTCATGCCCCCACCCCCGTCGACGCGTACTGACTGACGGGCCGGACGAGCCCCAGATGATCGCGGAGGGTGACGCCCTCGTAGTCCGTACGGAACAGCCCACGCTCCCGGAGCCGGGGCACGGTCTCCCCGGCGAACCGCGCCAGATCCCGCTCGGGCACGGCCGGCACGAGATGGAACCCGTCGACGGCACCGCCCCCGTGCCAGCCGGCGATCAACTCGGCGAGCGCGCCGGGCCCACCCTGGTACGCATCGAAATCGACGACCAGCGAGAGCAGCACGCGCAGTTGCCCGGGGTCCCGGCCGTGCGCCCGGGCGGCCCGGTGCAGTTCCGCGCGGAGGGCGGCGGCCTCCTCCGCCGAGGCGGCCCGGACCAGGGCGACGTCGGCGTGGTGGGCCGCGGTGTCCCGGGCGGCGGGGCGGGTGGCGTCGACGACGGTCACCGGGTTGCCCTGCGGGGGCCGGGGCACGATCGAGGGCCCCTTGACGGAGAAGGTCGCCCCTTGGAAGTTCACGTAGTGCAGCTTGCGGCGGTCGATGAACCGTCCGGTGGCCACGTCCCGTATCTCGGCGTCGTCCTCCCAGCTGTCCCACAGCTTCCGGGAGACCTCGGCGACCTCGCCGGCCTCCTGCCAGAGCTCGGCGGTGGGCGGCGCGGGGCGCCGGCCGAGGAGCCGGGCCTCGGCCCCGGTCGGGGAGACCGCGATCCGCCAGCCCGCCCGGCCCCGGCTCACCCAGTCGAGGGTGGCGACGGCGGCCTGGACGTGGAAGGGCTCGGTGTGGGTGGTGGTCACGGTCGGCACGAGCCCGACGGAGCGGGTCTCGGGGGCGACGCGGGCGAGGACGGCGAGCGCGTCGAGGCCGGGCCCGGCGAAGGAGTCGTCGTGGGTGAGGAAGTCGAGCGCGGCGGCCTCGGCGACCCGGGCGAGCGCGACGGTACGCGAGGCGGTGTCGGCGGGCCCGGGGCCGCCGCCGAGCTCGGCGGCGAGGTGAAGTGGGGTACTGGTCATACAGGTCTCTCTCACTACAAGGACGGACCGAAGGGCGACGACGGCGTCAGTTCTTGGTGCGGGGCAGGCCGGGCGGGTTGATCTCCGACTTCGGCACGGCCTCGGTGCTCAGCCCCCACCGCTTGAGGACCTGCGCGTAGGTGCCGTTCTCGATGAGGTGGTCGATCGCGGCCGCGTACGCGGCGACGAGCCCGCTGTCCTTCTTCGTGGTGGCCGCGATCTTGCCCTGGAGTCCGGCGCCCGCTCCGCTGAACTTGCCGACCGCCTCGGTCTGTCCGGCGGAGGCCACGTGGTACGCGACGGTGGGGTTGGGCCCGAGGTAGCCGTCGATCCGGCCGGACTGGAGCGCGAGGTAGTAGTCGGTCGTGTTGTCGTAGTACTTGATGTCGACGCCCTTGCGGCCGGCCTTCTCGTTCTGCCGGGACCAGTCGACCAGGATCTTCTCCTGGTTGGTGCCGCTGCCGACGGCGATCCGCTTGCCGGACACGTCCTCGGGTCCCTTCACCGTCCAGCCGGACCCCTTCTTCGCCTCGAAGGCGAGGTCGTCGAGGCGGTAGGTCGCGAAGTCGTACTTGTCCTTGCGCTCCTCGGTGACGGTGACGTTGGAGAAGACGCCGTCGTACTTGCCGCTGTCCAGGCCGACGAAGAGGTTCTCCCAGGAGACGGGGTTGAACTCGGGCTTCAGGCCGAGGGTGTCGGCGACGAGGGTGGCGAGGTCGAGCTCGACGCCGATCAGGGTCGTGTCGTCGGTGGCGCGGAAGGCGAGCGGCGGGTTGCTCTTGGCGGAGACCCCGAGGATCAGGGTGCCTCTCTTCCTGACGGCCTCGGGCAGCTTGCCGGCGATGGCGTCGACCTTGGCGGTGTGGATCCGGTTCTGGTTCGGGCCGATGTTGATGCCGGTGTCCTTCTGTCCCTCCGGCTTGATCTGCTCGACGGCGGCGTCGCCCGCGCCGCAGGCGGTGAGGACTCCGAGGGCGGTGAGCGAGGCGAGGGCGGTGAGAACGGCGCGACGGGTCTTCATGAGAACGCTCCTACGGGTGAAAGGGAATCAGAGGACCTTGGAGAGGAAGGCCCGGGTCCGCTCGTGACGGGGGCTGTCGAGGACCTCGGCCGGGGAGCCCTGCTCGACGATCCGGCCCTCGTCCATGAAGACCACGGTGTCGGCGACCTCGCGGGCGAAGCCGATCTCGTGGGTGACGACGATCATGGTGGTGCCGGAGGCGGCCAGGTCCTTGATGACGTCGAGGACCTCGCCGACGAGTTCGGGGTCGAGCGCGGAGGTCGGCTCGTCGAAGAGGAGCAGGCTCGGCTCCAGGGCGAGCGCGCGGGCGATGGCGACGCGCTGCTGCTGGCCGCCGGAGAGCTGCTTGGGGTAGGCCGCCGCCTTGTCGGCGAGGCCGACGCGTTCGAGCAGGGCCAGGGCCGTGGCCTCGGCGTCCTTGCGGGGCCGCTTCAGGGCGGAGACCGGCGCCTCGACGATGTTCTCGAGGACGGTCAGGTGCGGGAAGAGGTGGAAGTTCTGGAACACGAAGCCGATCCGGGTGCGCTGCTTGAGGATCTCGCGCTCGCGCAGCTCGTAGAGCTTGTTCCCGGAGCGGCGGTAGCCGACGAGGACGCCGTCCACGCCGACGGTGCCGCTGTCGACCTTCTCCAGGTGGTTGATGGTCCGCAGGAGGGTGGACTTGCCGGAGCCGGAGGGGCCGAGGACGACGGTGACCTCGCCGGACCGGACGTCGAGGTCGATGCCGCGGAGCACGTGGAGGGCGCCGAAGCGCTTGTGGACGGCGCGGATCTCGACCTTGGCGGTGGTGGGCTCTGCAGGGGCGGTGACGGAGCTCATCGGGCGCTCCCCTTCGCGTAGTGGCGTTCGACGTAGTGCTGGACGACGGAGAGCGCGGTGGTGAGCAGGACGTACCAGGCGGTGGCGACCATGAGCAGCGGGACGACCCGGCCGTTGCGGCCGTAGACGACCTGGACCTGGTAGAAGAGTTCGCCGATCGCCATGACGGAGACGATCGAGGTGCCCTTGAAGAGCGAGATGATCTCGTTGGCGGCGTTGGGCAGGATCGAGCGCATCGCCTGCGGCAGCACGATCCGCCGCACCTGCCGGAGCCGGGGGATGCCGAGGGAGGCCGCGGCCTCCAGCTGGCCCTCGTCCACGGCGAGCACGCCGCCGCGGACGATCTCCGCCGCGTAGGCCGCCTGGTGCAGGGCGAGTCCGAGGACGGCGGCGCTCATCTCGCCGACGAGTCCCATCGTGTCGAAGGAGAGGAAGCTCGGCCCGAAGGGGATGCCGATGCTCAGTTCCTTGTAGAGGTAGGCCAGGTTGAACCAGAAGAGCAGCTGGACGATGAGCGGGATGGAGCGGAAGGCCCAGATGTAGCCGAAGGCGACCGACCGCAGGAACGGGCTGGCGGAGAGGCGCATGAAGGCGAGGACGAGACCGACCGCGAAGCCGAGCGCGGTGCCGTAGAAGGTGAGCTGGAGGGTGACCCAGACGGCCTTGAGGATCGTCTCGGTGGTGAAGAAGGCGGCGAAGACGTCCCATTCCCAGCCGGGGTTGGTGACGAGCCCGTGGGCGAACTGGACGAGCAGGACGGCGGTGGCGGCGACGGCCACCCAGCGCCAGGGGTGACGCACCGGCACGACGACGAGCTCGGGCGCGGTGGGCTCGGGCTCCTTCGTCACGGGGTCGGTGACGGGCGGATCGCTGGTGAGAGACATGGCGGTTCCTCGGAAACGGGTCGCAGGCAAGGAAGGGGCGGCGCGGTCAGGCGCTCAGCGGGGCGGGGAGGCGACACTCCCGGTCGCGCAGGAAGGCCAGGGCCGTCCGCGCGGTGGCGTCGTTCTGTCCGAAGGCGGGTGCGCCGGTACGGGGCCGGGCGAAGCCGCTGCCGGTGCGGGCGGTGGTGTGCGGGCCGAGGGCGAAGCGGCGCGGGTGCGGGCGTCCGTCGTGTCCCAGGATCCGGCCGTCGGCGGGGTCGACGACGAGGAGCCCGTCGGTGGTGGTGCGGGTCCCCTCCTCGTACAGGGCGCGGAGCAGCGGGCTGCTTGTGAGCTCCAGGGTGGGTTCGGGTATCCGGGCCTCGACGAGGGCGCGAGCCTCGGTCCACTCCCCCGGCGCGGCGGCGGAGGCGGCCCGGAAGAGGCCGCGTTCCTCGTCGGTCTCCAGGGTGACCCGGGGGCCGAGGAAGCGGACGACGCCGGCGCGGGAGAGCGCGAGGAGCTGCCGCAGCCGGGGGCCGGGCGGGCCGGAGGCGAGGTAGCTGAAGAAGCCGTGCCACCAGCCGTCCGATTCGAGGCGCTTGCCGAGCCGCAGGAGCTGGCCGTAGACGGAGAGCAGTGCGGCGAAGACGGCGGCGTCGGGGCTGTGGGCGGGGTCGTGGCGGCGGGTCAGGTCGGCGGTGATGTAGTCGCGCAGGCCCTGTTGCAGGGCTTCCGCGGAGTCGTAGCGGATGCCGTCGAGGGGGTGGTCGAGGGCGTCGAGGTCGAGCCGGTCGGCGGGGTCGGGGACGGCGGCGGCGACGACGGCGGCGAGTTCGGCCGAGCGCGGCGGGGCCTCCGCGTAGGCCTTCTCGAAGTCGCTCGGGGCGAGGGTGGTGCGCTCGGGGTGGGCGGAGAGGAGCCGGTGGTAGTGGGCCCAGCCGAGTTCCTTGTCGATGAGCGGCCACACGTCGCGCCGGAAGTGGACGGGCCCGGGGCGGGCGAGCAGGGCGTCGGTCTGCGCGGTGCCGAAGAACCGGGGCAGCGGGGGCCGTTCGCCGTCGAGGACGTAGCCGATCTTCGAGTGGTACGGGACGCCACGGCGTGATCCGACGTGCAGCACCGGCTCCTCGCCGGAGGGTACGTAGACCAGCTCGTCGCCCTCGCCCTCGTACCGTCCGCCGCGGCCCTCGGTGAGCAGCACCATCAGGTCGACGAAGGCGAGGCCGAAGCCGCGGACGAGGACGGGTTCGCCGGCGGGCAGGGCGGCGAGGTCGGCGTCGGCGGTGAAGTCGGGCGGGAGGTGGACGAGCCGGTGGCGGGCGGCGAAGGCGGAGAGCTCCCGCTGTTCCCGGTCGGGTTCGGCGTCGAGGTGGCCGACGGTGAGGACGACGAGGTCGGCGAGGAGGGGCACGGCGGAGCCCTCCAGCCAGACCCGCTGGCGTCCGTCGCGGGGGCCGCTGATCCGCAGGACGGTGGTGCGGTGCTCGTGGACGGTGACGGTGGCGGGCAGGGCGGAGCGGGCCCGCTCGTACACCCAGCGGAGATAGGCGCCCTGCTGGGGGCGGGTGGGGAAGGTGCGGCCGTCGATGCCGGCCCATTCGGCGAGGGTGGGTCCGGGGCGGACGGGGCCGTCGAGGGCGACGGTCTCGTCGGTGAACATCGTGACGTCCTCGGCCAGGGAGTTCATCCAGAGCAGCGGGGACTGCGCGGTGCGCCAGATCCGGCCGGGGCCGGGCGGGTGCGGGTCGACGAGGTGGACGTCGAGGGGCTCGTCGCCGTACAGCTCGGGCAGGTTGGCGGCGAGCCGTTCGAGGAAGCCGGTCCCCCGCGGCCCGGCGCCCACGATCACGAGGGAGGGGCGCGGGCTCATCGCGCACCGGCCGTTCCGCGGGCGTAGTGCCGCTCGACGTAGTACTGGCCGATGCCGAGGACCGAGGTGACGGCGACGTACCAGAGGGTGGCGACGAGGAGCAGCGGGATGACCTCGTAGGTGCGGTGGTAGATGAGCTGGGTCGAGTAGAGCAGGTCCTGGACGGCGATGACGGAGACGATCGAGGTGCCCTTGAGGGTGCCGATCAGCATGTTCCCGGCGGGCGGGACGATCGCGCGCATGGCCTGCGGCAGCACGATCCGGGTGAGCCGGCGCCACCGGCCGAGGCCGAGGGACTCGGCGGCCTCGATCTGGCCCCGGTCGACGGAGAGGATGCCGCCGCGGACGACCTCGGCGGCGTAGGCGGCCTCGTGCAGGGTGAGGCCGATGACGGCGACGGCGACGGGGCCGAGGAGGTTGACCGTGTTCACGCCGAGGATCTGCGGGTAGAGCACGCCGATGTTGAACCAGAAGAGCAGCTGGACCAGGATCGGGGTGGACCTGAAGAACCAGACGTAGCCCCAACTGACCGCGCGGAGGACGGGGTTGGCGGAGAGCCTGAGGACCGCGAGCAGGGTGCCGAGGACGAAGCCGAGGACCATGACGAGGGCGGTCAGCCACAAAGTGAGGCCGAGGCCGCGCAGGACGGACGCGGAGGTGAAGTACTCGGCGACGACGTCCCACTGGAAGGCCTTGTTGCGGACGACCGAGACGAGCGCGAGGGCCAGCAGGACGAGGACGACGCCGGCGGCGGTCCACTGGCCGGCCCGGCGGGTCGGGACGATGCGCGGAGGCGGTTCGGCCGGCGGGGCCGTGGAGGCGGTTTTGACGAGGGTCGCGGACATGCGAGGGCTCCGTGGTTGCCAGAAGGGCGGACCGGACACGGGGGTGCGCCTTCACACGCGCTGAGCCGCGGATCCGGGCCCCTCAGCCCGATCCGCCCTTCGAGGCTATGCGGTCAACACGCCCCGCTGTCAAGGGTGTCCGCACTGTGAGCCGTACGTCTCACCGTGGTTGACGCGGGAACGGATGCCTGTTCCACTGGGGCCATGCATCCGCAGCAGCTGGTCACGCGCTCCCACATCGACTTCGGTCGCGTGTGGTCCTCTTCCTGTTGAGCCGACCCTCTGCTTCTCCCTGCCCGCGTGCTGTAGTCCGCGGCGCCTTCACACCCAGGCCCCTCGTGAGCGCCTGAGCTCTCCCCTCCCCTCGCTCTTCCCTGCCGTCTTCCTTCCTTTCCCTTCCTTCCTTTCCCTTCCTTCGTCCTGAAGGACCGTCATGACCTTCGCGTTGTCCGTGCACCGGACCACGACCACCGACCCCCTGGCCCGCCCGCTCCTGGACGAGCTGGCGTACGAGTACACGACCCGGTACGGCTCCGCGCACGATCTGAACCGCTACCCGGCGGAGGAGTTCGCCCCTCCGCACGGCGCCTTCCTGCTCCTCCTGGAACAGGGCCGGCCCGTGGCGGGCGGCGCCTACCGCCGCTACGACGAGACCACCGCCGAACTGAAGCGGATCTGGACGCACTCGGCGCACCGCAGGCGCGGCCTCGCCCGCCGTGTCCTCACCGTGCTCGAACGGGAGGCCGCCACCCGCGGCTACACCCGTATCTATCTGACGACGGGGCCGCGCCAGCCCGAGGCCAAGGGCCTCTATCTGGCCGGCGGCTACCGCCCGCTCTTCGACGTGTCCGCCGATCCCGAGTCGATCGGCCCGCTGCCGTTCGAGAAATTCCTGGAGAACCCGAAACCATGAGAACGCGTACGAGTTCCGGCACCGCACGCACCACCCTCGCCTTCGCCCTGATCACCGCGGCCGCGCTCGGCCTCACCGCCTGCTCGGGCGGCGAGCCCGCGACCGCCCCGGCCGGGGCCGCGGGAGCGCAGGGCGCGCTGCCGACCGAGGACGTGGTGGCCGCGGTCAAGAAGAACGAGACGGCGGCGAAGCTGCTCCCCGCCGAGGTGCGGCAGCGCGGCAGCCTGACGATCGCCTCCTCGGTGGCGAGCCCGCCCAGCTCCGCCTATCTGCCGGACGGCAAGACGGTCGTCGGGGTGGACGCCGACTTCTCGGCCGCCGTGGCGAAGGCCCTCGGTCTGGAGCTGAAGCGCGAGGTGGTCGGCTTCGAGGCGATCCTGCCGGCGCTCGGCAGCGGCAAGTACGACGTGGGCACCGGGAACTTCGGCGTGACCGAGGAGCGGCGCAAGACCATCGACTTCGTCACGTACATCAATGACGGGCAGGGCTTCGCCGCGCGCGCCGACAGCACCCTGAAGGCGGTGACCGACCTCACCCAGCTGTGCGGCCTGAAGGTGGCGGTGAACGCGGGCACCACCTTCGAGCGGACCCTGGAGAAGAACAAGGACCGGTGCGGGAAGGCCGGGAAGCCGGCGTACGAGGTGAACGTCTACAGCGAGCCCGGGGCGATCTGGATGTCGCTCCAGCAGGGCCGCAGCGATGTCGTGATGAACACGATCAACGGCGTGCGGTACGCAGTGACGCAGCAGAAGAACGTGAAGTTCCTCAACGAGTACCGGCGCCTCGACGTCGGCTTCGCCTTCAAGAAGGGCACCCCGCTGGCGCCGGCCTTCGAGGCGGCGGTGAACGGTCTGAAGGCCGACGGGACGTACGACCGGATCCTGAAGAAGTGGGGGGTGACGGCCTCGGGCATCGAGAAGTCGCAGATCTCCCCGCCGGAGATCCCGGCGCCGACGAAGTAGCGGTCGCCGGGGTTCTCGCGGGAGCGTCAGCAGCTGCAGCCGCAGTCGCAGCCCCCGCAGTCGCCGCAGCAGCCGTCCCCTTCGCAGCAGGAGGAGCAGTTGCTGCAGCAGTCGCAGCAGTCGCAGCAATTGCCGGGGTCGCACTGCTGGCAGAGGCCCTCGCGCCGCTGGCGGCTCCAGGGGTCCTCGAAGGTCCCGCAGCACATCTGGCAGGTGCAGGCGAGGCCGAGCCAGAGGGCGCAGCCGGCTATCAGGCCGCGCCGGTTCGGCGGCTCGGGCGGGAGCGGACCGCCGGGGCCGCCGGGGCCGCCCGGTCCGGGGGCGTAGGGCCCGCCCGGGCCGCCGGGACCGCCGGGAGCGTACGGGTTGCCGGGCACCGGACCGTGGGGGGCGGCGTACGGGTTCCCCGGCACCGGCCCGTGGCCGTGCGGGGCGCCCTGCCCCGCGCCCGGCGCCCCTTGCGAGCAGCTGGTCGTGCCGAAGGCGCGGTCGACCGAGGTGCGGAGTTCGTGGGCGAGGAGGACGTGGGCGAGCTTGCCGTCGGCGAACTCGGCGTCCTTGAGGGCGAGACGGATGCCGTGGAGGGCGTCGTCGGCGAGCCGGCGGGCCTCCTCGCGGGAGGTGCCGGTGGCGGTGAGCGGGTTCCACGCGCCGCTCTCGGCGTCGGCGGCCTGGTCCTCGACGGCGTCGAGGAGGTGGGCGAGGCGGCCGAAGAGGCGGCCCGCCTCGGCGAGCGGCGCCGCGTTGCCCGGCCGTCCGGCGAGGACGGCGGTGTGCGCGAAGGCGGCCGCGGTCGCCGTCTCGGTCGGCTCGGTGACGGCGAGCAGGGGGGTGCCGGGGCCGGCGAGGGCCTCGATGCCGGTCTGGCGGTCGACGGCGTCGACGAGGACGGCGGTGTCGAAGCCGAGCGAGCGGCCGGTCCTGGCCCCGGCCCGGTCCCAGGAGCGGGCGACGCGGCGGGCCGCGAAGGCGACGGGCCGGCGGGCCAACAGGCCGTCCCGGTCGGCGACGTGGTCCCGTACCTTCGCGGAGGCGAGGACGAGGGAGACGGCGGCGGCGAGCCTGGCGCCCTCGCCGCGGGCGACGGGGGCGGTCCGCATGGCGCGCAGCGCGCAGGGTCCGGCCGTGCGGCGGCCGGCCTCGGTCACGCCCGTCTGAGCCTCCGTCAGGACCGAGACGATGAGCCCGTCGTAGTTGGTGACGACGCGGGCGAACTGCCCGTGGTCGGCGCGGAGCGCCAGACAGAGGCCGCAGAGGTGGGCCATCCACGCGGTCTTGAGTCCGTCGGTGAGCCGGTGCGTGCAGGGTCTGACGATTCCGAACAAGGACTCCCCCGTGAGTCGTGCGCTGTGGCGGGCGGCGAGGGTCCGCCGGGCGGCCCCGCGGCATCGTAGCGAGCGGCTCTGTTCACCCGTACGCGCCCATCGTCACCCTTGTGGCCCGACTTTCATATTTTCAGCTACATGGCCCTCCGTCAGGCCCCGCATACCGCAAGTTTCCTGACGAATCGCCAGGAAACGGCCCTCACGTTCTGCACCAGTACCGTCACGAATCCCCTGCGCGGCGCCTATCCACTTGGCGCGCGATCCGCATCATGGACGACGATAGGGATTGCGGAACCACAAGTGACCGCGCTGAAAGGAGGCGTCCATGGGATCGGTGCGCAAGGCAAGTGCCTGGCTGGGACTCGTCGAGGACAACGACGAGCGTTACTACGACGACGAGTACGCCGACGGTGCCGAGGGCGGCGACGCCTGGGTGACGGACCCCCGGGTCCGGGTGGCCACGGACACCGCCGAGGAGCGGGGCCGCCGGATCGCCACCGTCTCCCCGGACGGCTTCCGGGACGCCCGGGGCATCGGCGAGCTCTTCCGGGACGGGGTTCCGGTGATCGTGAACCTGACCGCGATGGAGCCGAACGACGCCAAGCGCGTGGTCGACTTCGCCGCGGGTCTCGCCTTCGGTCTGCGCGGCTCGATCGAGCGCGTGGCGACGCGGGTCTTCCTGCTGACCCCCGCCGACACCCAGATCGTCAGCGGCGAGACGGGCCGGCGTCAGCAGGACGGTTTCTTCAACCAGAGCTGAGCGAGTCCGCCGGCCCGGCCGGGCGCCTCCCGAGGGATTCGGGTCAGAGCGCCGGACGCCCCGAGCCGGCGGGCTCGATCGGTTCCCGGGTCGCGGGCACGCGCGGCTCGGCCGCCTCCGGGGAGACGGGCCGCTCCGACGGAGCGGAAGCCTTCGCCGGCGCTCCCGCCGTGTCCCGGGGCTCCCCATCCCGGTCCTGCCCCTCCTGGGCCAGGGCCGCGTCGAAGGCGTCCTCCGGGTCCACCACGCACTCCATGATCCGGGGCAGCCGCCGGGCCATCAGCGCGCCGACGAGCAGCAGCGCGGCGCTCACGAAGAGCGTGACGTGCAGACCGGTCACGAAGGAGTGCCGGGCGGCCTGGTGCAGGGCGTCACCGGCCGTACCGCCGAGCTGATCGGCGACCTTGTACGCCTCGCCGAGCGAGTTCGCCGCGGCCCGGCTCGCCTCCTCGGGCACCCCGGGGACCGAGGCGAGCCCGGGGGCGTACGCCGCGTTCATCACACTGCCGAGCAGCGCGATGCCCATGCCCGCGCCGAGCTGGTACGAGGTTTCCCCGATCGCGGCCGCGCCGCCCGCGCTCCGCTGCGGCGCCTCGCTGAGCATCGACTCGTACGCCGAGAAGAGCGTGGTCTGCAGGCCGAAGCCGAGCAGCACGAAGCCCACCGTGAGCAGCAGCGGCCGGTCGTGCTGCCCCATGAACGTGAGCAGCAGCACCGCGGAGGCGGTGAGCAGGAAGCCCCAGCCGACCATCCGGCGCGGACCGATCCTGCGCAGGGTGTACGAGCCGGTGGCGCCGGCGGCCATGGCGGCGAAGGTCAGCGGGAGCAGCCGGAGCCCGGTCTCCAGGGGGCTGAGGCCGAGGACCAGCTGGAGGTACTGGACGGCGATGAGCTCCAGGCCGACCAGGGCCAGCATGCCGATGACGATGCAGCCGACCGAGGTGGTGAAGGCGGCCCGGGAGAAGAGCCGTATGTCGATCAGCGGGTGCGGGCGCCGCTTCTGCCGCCGCACGAAGAGGACGAGGAGCGCCGCGCCGAGCAGCAGCGGCCCGGCGGTCGACGGGGCGAGCGGCGGGGCGCCGGCCCCGATGTGCTTCACGCCGAGGACGCAGCCGAGCACCCCGGCCGCGGCCATGAGCGCGCCGAGCACGTCCCAGGGGCCGTCGGTGGCACCGCGGGACTCGGAGAGGAGGCGCCGGCCGAGGGGCAGGATCAGGGCCATCAGCGGGATGTTGATGAGGAAGACGGAGCCCCACCAGTAGTTCTCGACGAGGAAGCCGCCGAGCACGGGTCCGGTCGCGGCGCCGATCGCCGCGGTCGCGGTCCAGATGCCGATCGCGGTGGCCCGCTCCCGCCGGTCGGGGAAGACCGTCCGGAGGATGGAGAGCGTGGCGGGCATGATCATCGCGCCGCCGACGCCGAGCAGCGCCCGGGCCCCGATGAGCACCGCCGGCTCGGTGGCGAGCGCGGCGACCGCCGAGGCGATGCCGAAGAGCGCGTAGCCGAGGAGGAGGATCCTGCGTCTGCCGACCCGGTCGCCGAGGGTGCCGAAGAGGATCAGCAGCGACGCGCAGACCAGGGGGTAGGCGTCGACGATCCAGAGCAGCGCGGTGGAGCTGGGGCGCAGGTCCTCGGTGAGCGAGGGGACGGCGACGTGGAGGATGGTCGCGTCGAGGGCGACCAGGAGAAGGCTGACGCAGAGGACGACGAGGACGACCCAGCGGTTGGCGCCGGCGCCGACGGTGGCACGCGGTCGCCCTTGGGCCGTGTTCGTCCGCTGCATGTACGTACCTCCCAGTGAAGCTCTCGCGCTCGGCGGGCCCCGACCAGGGCGTATACCCCTGGGGCGGCCCGGCATCGACGGGCGAGTGAGCCGTCAGCGTACGCGAGTTCAAGGCCCGAGCGCGTGGTGCAGCTCTCACCCCGGCGGGGCTCGCGGTGTGGCGTACGCCACTCGGCGCGGCCCGCGCGTCGTATGGAATTCCGCACGGACGTCTGTTTGAGGAAATTCCCCGGCGTTCAAACATCCTTCCGGAATCGACCCTCCCGGCAATAGGGCTGAAGGTCATCGGATTTCCCGACGGACGTCTGGAATAGACCACCCGGTGAGACCCACTCCACATCACACGATCATCACGAAGGGAGCGGAACGACCGGGTCTGCTTCTCACTCCCTGTAACGTCGATTGGGTGCGTACCGACATCTTTGCCCGGCTGGACCGGGAGCCGGAACCGCCGAAGATAGAGGTCCCGCGGATGACCCGGACGCGTCTCGCCCTCTTCGGCGGGACGTCGGCGTTCTATCTCGCCATCGTCGTGGCCGTCCTGCTGTCGACATGGCTGGTGACCCTCGACTGGAAGATCATGCTCTTCCGGCCGTACCAGCAGTGGCCCGGGATCCACGGTTTCCTCGACTACTACGTCGTCCTCGGCCAGCGCGGCCCCACGGCCGTCATGGTGGCCGCCTGGCTCGGCTGGCGCTCCTGGCGCCAGCACACCCTGCGCCCCCTGCTGTGCCTCGGCGCCGCCCTCCTGCTGCTCAACGCCTCGGTGGGCGCGGTCAAGCTCGGCCTCGGCCGCCTCGGACCCCACTACGCGACCCAGATCGGCTCGCCCGAGCTCTTCGCGGGCGGAGACATATTCCCCTCGGGGCACACCGCCAACGCGGTCGTGACCTGGGGCATCCTCGCCTACCTGGCGACCACCCCGAGGGCCCGGCGCTATCTGTCGGCGCTCTCCGCGGTGGTCGCGCTCGGGGTCGGCCTCACCACCGTGTACCTGGGCACGCACTGGCTGAGCGACGTGCTCCTCGGCTGGGCCGCCGGACTCCTGGTCCTGCTCGCGCTGCCCTGGTGCGAGCCGGTCCTCGCGGTGGCGGAGGCCTGGATCCTGGCCGCGCGCGACCGGGTACGGGAGCGGCTGCGGGACCGCCGCCGGCTGGTGCCCTCGCTGCCCGTGGCCTCCGGTGGGCCGCGTCCGGTCCGCGAGCCCGTACGGGAGCCGGTGCGGGAGCCCGTGGGGGTGGCCGGCGGCCGACGCGCCCCGGCGACCCGCGGCTGACCACACGCACGGAAGGGCCCCGGCCGGATCGGCCGGGGCCCTTCCGCATGCGGTCCCGCCGGCTCCTCAGCCGAGCCAGCAGCGGGTGACGGTGTCGTCCTCGACCTCGAAGTTGATGCGCCCGGAGAGGTACTCCATGGTGATGATCGAGCCGGGCGGCAGCGACCGCACGACGCTCCAGCCGCGGGTCCTGGCGAGCCGCTCGGCCCCTCCGGCGTCGAGGCCCACATAGGACTCGGGAGCGTCGCGGGGCGGTTCGGGAGTGCGCGAAGTGGGTGACATGAACCTCACGTTAGTACCTCGGCGGTCACGCTTGTGTCACAAGTTCTCGACATAAGTCCGCCCGGTCCGCGGCCCGTCCAGAGGGCTGTTTCCGGCCGTTTCTCCAGTAATTCCGAACGGCATCCATCAGTTCGCACGAAGGGTTCGGAAGCGCGGGTAAGGCACCTTCAATTCCCTCTTCCCGCAAGCTCGTCCCGAATTGCCTCGGCGACGCGCACCCGAGGCACACACTCTTCCCTTACACAATGCTTACGCTGGCCGAACGCCCGGAGACGCGGAGCCGGGACCACGGCGAGGCGGAGGCAGGGATGGGCAACGGGACAGCGACCGCGACCGTCGAATCGGGCCGGCAACGGCACGGCCGCATCCTGATCGACTGGCTCACCACGACCGACCACAAGAAGATCGGCCACCTCTATCTGGCCACCTCGTTCTTCTTCTTCCTGGCCGCCGGGCTCATGGCGATGGTGATGCGGGCCGAGCTGGCCCGCCCGGGACTCCAGCTCGTCTCGAACCAGGTGTTCAACCAGGCCTTCACCCTGCACGGCACGATCATGCTGCTGCTCTTCGCCACGCCCACCTTCGCCGGCTTCGCGAACGAGCTGGTGCCGCTGCAGATCGGCTCCCCCGACGTCGCCTTCCCGCGGCTGAACATGTTCTCGTACTGGCTGTTCCTCTTCGGCGGCCTGATGGTCCTCGGCTCCCTCCTCACCCCCACCGGGCCCGCCGCCTTCGGCTGGACCGCCTACGCCCCGCTGAACAGCCTGGAACGGTCACCGGGCGTCGGCGTCGACCTGTGGATCATGGGGCTCGCGCTCTCCGGCTTCGGCACGATCCTCACCTCGGTGAACTTCCTCGCCACCATCGTCTGCATGCGGGCACCCGGCATGACCATGTTCCGGATGCCGATCTTCACCTGGAACATCCTCTTCACCACGATCCTGGTGCTCGCCGCCTTCCCCGTCCTCGCGGCGGCGCTGCTCGTCCTGGAGGCCGACCGGCGCCTCGGCGCCGTCGTCTTCCAGCCCGAGAACGGCGGGGCGCTGCTCTGGCAGCACCTCTTCTGGTTCTTCGGCCACCCCGAGGTCTACATCATCGCGCTGCCGTTCTTCGGGATCGTCAGCGAGATCATCCCGGTCTTCTCCCGCAAGCCGATCTTCGGGTACGTGACGCTGATCGCCGCCACCATGACGATCACGGGGCTCTCGGTGGTGGTCTGGGCGCACCACATGTTCGCGACGGGCGCGGTGCTGCTGCCGTTCTTCTCGCTGCTGTCGTTCCTCATCGCGGTGCCCACGGGGGTGAAGTTCTTCAACTGGACCGGGACGATGCTGCGCGGCTCGCTCTCCTTCGAGACCCCGATGCTGTGGTCCGTCGGCTTCCTGGTGTCCTTCCTCTTCGGCGGGCTCACCGGCGTCATCCTCGCCTCGCCGCCGATGGACTTCCAGGTCACCGACTCGTACTTCGTCGTCGCCCACTTCCACTACACGGTCTTCGGCACGGTCGTCTTCGCGACCTTCGCCGGCTTCTACTTCTGGTGGCCCAAGTTCACCGGCCGGATGCTCGACGAGCGGCTCGGGAAGATCCACTTCTGGACCCTCTTCGTCGGCTTCCACACCACGTTCCTTGTGCAGCACTGGCTGGGCGCCGAGGGCATGCCCCGCCGATACGCCGACTACCTGGAGGCCGACGGCTTCACGACGCTCAACACCGTCTCCACCATCGGCTCCTTCCTGCTCGGCGCGTCCACGCTGCCGTTCCTCTACAACGTGTGGCGGACCTGGCGGTACGGGGAGAAGGTCGAGGTCGACGACCCCTGGGGCTTCGGGCGCTCCCTGGAATGGGCGACCTCCTGCCCGCCGCCCCGGCACAACTTCGAGTCCGTGCCCCGGATCCGCTCCGAGTCGCCCGCCTTCGACCTGCACCACCCGGAGTTCGCCGCGTACGAACGGATGCGGATCAGCCCTCCGAGCGGTCGAGGGCCCGGGACAGACGGTCCCTGAGCGCCCGTACGGCCCCGGTGAGCTCGGGCGGGTCGACCACCTCGAACTCGAAGCCCATGAACATCACGTGGAACACCATCATGTCGAGGGTGCGCGCCCCCGTCCGCAGCAGACAGGCGTGCTCGCCGTCCGCCGTCAGGACGCCGTCCAGCGGGGCGACGACCGCGGCCGCCTCGGCGAGCGGGACGAAGAGCCGGACGGTCGCCTCCTCCGCGTAGGCGGAACGGGACACCCCCTGCGCCACATAGGCCGCGAGGTCCTCGGCGGGCGGCTCGCGGGGCGGGAAACGGGGACCGTGCGGCGGGGCCGGCTCGATCCGGTCGGCCCGGAACGTACGCCAGTCGCCCCGGTCCAGGTCCCAGGCGACGAGATACCAGCGCCGCTCCGTGCACACCAGCCGGTGCGGCTCGACGGTCCTGCGGGTCGCCGCGCCGCCGTGGTCGCGGTAGGCGAAGCGGAGCCGCTCGCTGTCCCGGCAGGCGTTGGCCAGCTCGGTGAGGACGGCGGGGTCGACGCGCTCGCCGGGCGTACGGAGCAGGGGCACCGTGACGGCATTGAGCGCCCCGATCCGCCGCCGCAGCCGGCCCGGCAGCACCTGCTCCAACTTGGCCAAGGCCCGTACGGAACTCTCGCCGATGCCCTCGACCCCCTGCCCGGCGGCGGAACGCAGCCCGACCGCGACGGCGACGGCCTCCTCGTCGTCCAGGAGCAGCGGCGGCAGCTCGGCGCCGGCCCCCAGCTGGTACCCGCCGCCCGTGCCGGGACTCGCGTGCACGGGATAGCCCAGCTCCCGCAGCCGGCCGACGTCCCGCCGCACGGTCCTCGGGGTCACCCCGAGGCGCTCGGCGAGATCCTCGCCGGACCACTCGCGATGGGCCTGAAGCAGGGACAGCAGCCGCAACAGCCTCGCGGACGTCTCCAACATACGAGCGAGTCTCCCACGCGCCCCGTTGTGGGCAGGCGTTCCGCAAGGGGCGGAACGGGTGGGCACAACGGAACGGCGCCCCTGCCGGCGCCAGAGGCTCCCGAGCCTGAACCCGCACCCCGTGCACCGAGCTGGTGGTGCGGGTCAGGGCGCGGAACGCGGAGGCGCCGCTGAAGGGCGCCGTCCCGTGTGCCTCCCCGTCCCGCCCTGCGGGACGATTGCCCACACGGCGGCGGGCGGGGGCATCGCCCAGCCGGGCGCGGGCACACACGAGCCGGAGGCAAAGCCTCGCGGCACCGCCCAGCGCGGGCGCGGGCCCCACACGGCAGCGCGGCACCGCCCAGCGCGGGCGCGGGCCCCACACGGCGGCCGGGCGCGTCAGCGGAGGCGGCGGAGGCGGCGGAGGAGGCGGCCTGCTCGGGCCTTCTCCGTGTAGATCGCGTCGATCAGACGACCCACCGCCCGATGCCGCCGAGCCCGCCCCGCCGCATGCACCCGCTCCGACGCCACCAGCTCCGACCACAGCGCCTCGTGCCGCGCGGCGATCCGCGACGGGTCGAAGCGTTCGGACGCGGTGAGCGCCGCCCGCCCGGCCTTGGCCCGCAGTTCGTCGTCCGAGATGAGCTCGCGCAGCGCGGCGGCGACCGCGGCGACGTCGCCGACCGGCACGAGCCGCCCGTCGACCCCGTCCTCGATGATCTCGCGCGGTCCGTTGGGGCAGTCGGTGGAGACGACGGGCAGCCCGCACCGCATCGCCTCGACGATCGTCATGCCGAAGGACTCCCGCTCGGAGGTCACGGCGGCGATGGAGCCCTTGGCCCATTCGGGTTCCATGGGGGTGACCGAGCCCATGAGGAAGGCCTTCCCCTCCAGGCCGCGCTCCTTGATCTGCCGGGACAGCGGGGCCTTGAGGTCCTGGACCGCGTCGCCGGAGCCGTAGATCCGCAGCTTCCAGTCGGGATGGTCGGCGGCCACGGCCGCGAAGGCGTCGATCAGCACGTCGTACCGCTTGACCCGGGTCAGCCGCCCCGCCGCGACGACGGTCCGCGCCGTGAGGTCGGCGGGCGGCACCGAGGGCGCGGGCACGCTGTTGGGGACGGCCTCGATGCGGACGCCGGGCAGGGCGAGCCGCCGGTAGGCGCGGGCGTCGGCCTCGGTGACCGTGGTGACGGCGTCGAGGAGGGCGTACTCGTGGCCGATGTCCCGGCGCAGCCGGTAGCTGTGGCCGTCCAGGATGAGGTGCTCCTGGCCGACGAGGACGGGCCCCCGGCGGGCCTGCCGGGCGAGGTGCACGTTGAGCCCGGGGCGGGTGGCGACGAGGACGTCGGCCTGTACGCCCTGGAGGTGTTCGCCGATCCGGGTGTCGGTGAGCGCGCTGTACTGCTTCCAGCGGCCGTCGCCGCGCGGGAAGACCTGGGCGGGACGGTGGAAGTCGGGGTGGTCGCCGTCGTATCCGGGGCTGTCCCGGCGCAGGTCGACGAGGTGGCGCAGGGTCACCCCCGACGGGAGGCCGAGGTGCGGCCGGTCCCGGTGACGGAACACCGAGACGATCTCGACCTCGTGACGTTCCGCCAGTTCCTCGGCGAGGGTGAACGTGGTCCGGATCGTGCCGCCGTAGTGGTAGCCGTTGTGAAGCAGAAAGGAGATACGCATCGCGCTGCCGGTTCCCCCCGGTCAGTCAGTGTTCATTCGATCGGTCGGTGCCCGACTGTACTGCCGCTCCGGGGCCGCGTTTCACGGGCGGTAGCCGAGCTGGGGGACGTTCGCGCAGTTCCCGGTCATGTCTCCCTGGCTCACCCAGCCCCGGCCGTCCTGCCAACGGGCCACGGACAGACAGGTGTTGCGGCTCGTGGGCGGCCGGGGCAGCCGTTCGAACCGTACGGGGAGGAGCAGTCCGCGCGCGGTGTACGGCTCGGGGCGGTTCATGAACTCCTCGACGCAGCCCCGGGTGAGCGCGCCCCGGGCGAGGCAGGAGCGGGCGGCGTCGGTGAACCACATGGCGGCCGCCCAGCCCTCCAGCTGCCACTGGGACGGGGGCCGGGTCCCCATCGCCGTCCGGAACTCGCGGACGGCCGGCTGTCCGGTGTCCTGATGGTTGCGGCTGGAGCCCGTCACCCACAGCGAGGCCCGGCAGCCGGGTGCCCGGGCGTAGTCGCGGGGGACGGCCGCGTTCCAGTTCTGCACGTTCGTCACCTTGGCGGCGACCCGGACCCCGAGCGTCTCCATGGCCTCGCACAGCCGCACGTTGCCGTGGGTGTCCATGGCGTCGAAGACGAGGTCGACGTGCTCGGCCCGCAGATCGGCGGCGACCGCGCGGAAGTTGGGCAGCGCGAAGTCGACCTGTTCCTCGACGACCCGGTAGCCCTCGGCGCGCAGGCCGCGTGCGACGAGCCGGGCGTAGGCGGCGGACGCGGCCTGGTTGTAGGAGACGACGGCGGCGGTCCTGGCGCCCAGTTTCTCGCGGAACCAGTGGTAGACCTCGGTCCCGCCGTAGAGCGTGCCGTTCCAGCCGGGTGCGCGGCCGGTGCGCGGGGCGGAGCTGCCGTAGATGCCGTAGAGGTGCGGATAGGTGTCGTAGGCGGGGGTGAGGGGCTGGCCGCCGATGTCGGGGACGCCGGCCCGGGCGACGAGGGGCGCGCCCGCGTAGTTCAGGGCGGTGGTGGCGACGAGGGCGAAGACACCGCGCTCGTCGACGAGCCGGTGCACGCAGGCGTTGTTGCCGACGCCGCTGCCGCCGTCGTCGCAGGTCTCGACCTCGATCCGGCGTCCGTCGAGGCCACCGCGCGCGTTGAGGGCGTCGAACCAGGCGCGGGCTCCGTCGCGCGGGCCGGTGAAGGTCTCCCCGCCGACGGGGCTGGTGGTGCTGGTGATGATCCCGACGCGGAGCGGCTCACCGCCGGAGGGGTTGACGGTGGGCCGCGTCTCGAAGGCCCGCTCCGGGAGCCGGCTGCCGCATCCCGCGAGGAGGGTGAGGAGCACGGCCAGGAGCAGCGCCGCGAGCGCCTCAGCAGCCCGGGACGGTGACACCGCTCAGCTCGACCAGGCCGCACAGGGTCTTCACGGAGACCTTCCAGGTGTCGTTCTGGAGGACGGAGGTGCCCTGCGAGCCGGGCAGGGCCGGGGCCCCGCCGACCAGCAGGTCGTAGGTGACGTTCGCGCCGGTGGCCGAGGTGAACTCGATGCCGGTGACCTTCGCGGAGGTCGTGGCCGCGTTCTTGTCGCCGGCGAAGGCGCCGAGCACGGGCCGCAGCTGCTCCCCGTTCTCCAGGAGCTTGACCTTCTCGGCGACGGGGGTCTTCGGGTCGAAGAACGCCGTCCAGTTCTTCGTGATCTGGGCCTTGGCGGCGACCGGGTCGGCGGGACCGGTCGTGGGCGGGGAGGACGAGGCCGTGCCGCCCGTCTTCCCGCCGTCGTCGTCGGAGCAGCTCGCGAGGGCGGGCGCCAGGGCGAGGACGGCGACGGTCCCGAGGACCGCGAGGCGGCTGCGCCCACCGTGTCGTACGACGGCCATCTGGTCACCACCGGATGTCGCGCCGGTCCGGAGCCGGTCCGGAGCGGCTGGTGTTTCCAGGGTGAGACGGATCAGGGCATAGTGCAAGGAAAGAGACAACAAGGAACGGCCGGGGGAAGGAGACGAGGGAGGCCTCGGTGCCGACATCCCGGATCCTGCTGTGGAGCGGCCTCGCGGCGGCCGCCGGGGGCGCGGTGCTCTGTGCGCTCGGCTGGTACGGGATCTCCGGCGAGCGGTTCGCGGAGCGCCAGCTGCCCTATCTGGCCTCGTGCACGGTGCCGGGGGCGGCGCTCCTGGTGGCGGGCGCGGTCCTCGTGGGGGCGGCCGCGCTGCTTCCCGTACGCCCGCCGGAGCCGAGCCCCCCGCCTCCGGAGGAGACTCCCCGGCCGTCCTCGGACGGGCCCCTCCTGCGGGTCCCCGAGGGGACGCTCGCGCACCGCCCGGACTGCCCGCTGGTGGCGGGCAAGGCGGAGGCCGTGGAGGCCGGGGACGCGGAGCTCTCCCCCTGCCCGGTGTGTGAACCGTGGCCTCCCTGACGTACGAGCTGACGCTCGCCGGCCTCGCGGTCGGCAGCGCCGCCGCGCTCACCGGCATCGGACTCGTCGTCACCTACCGCGCGACGGGGGTGCTGAACCTGGCGCACGGCGCCGTCGCCATGGTCTGCGCGTACGTGCTCCGCCAGTTGGTGGTCGACTGGGGCTGGCCGCTCCCCCCGGCGGCCCTCGTCACGCTCCTGGGCGTGGCCCCCGCGCTCGGTCTGGTCCTCGACCGCGGCGTCTTCCGCCCCCTCGCGCTCCGCGGCTCGAACCCGGCGCAGACCCTGGTGGCGACGATCGGCGTCTTCGTGCTCCTGGTCGGCGGCGCGGTGCTGCTCTGGGGGCCGGGCGCCCGGGACGACGCTCCGGTGCTGCTCGGCGACGATCCCTGGGCGCAGCTCGCGGCGGTCGTGGCGCTGGCCTGCCTGGTGGGGGCGGTGACCCGGTGGACCCGGTTCGGCCGGGAGCTGAGGGCGGTCGTCGACAACCGGCCGCTGGCCGTCCTCGCGGGGATCGACGCGGACCGGGTCGCGGCGGCGGGCTGGGCGTTCGGCTCGTTCACGGCCGGACTCACGGGCGTCCTGCTCGCCCCGTACGTACGGCTCGACCCGTACGGGATGCCGCTGCTCGTCGTCGAGGTGATCGCGGTCGCGGTGATCGCCCGGATGCGGTCGCTGCCGGTCGCGGTGGGGGCGGCGCTCGCGATCGGGGTGGCCCAGGCCCAGCTGACCCGGCTTCACCCGGAGGGCTGGGCGGGCCCGCTGCTCCAGGCCGTCGGGGCGAACCTGTTCGTGGTGGCGCTCCTGGTGGCGGCGCTCGTCCTGCCGGGCGTCGGCGGCAAGGGCCGCGACGCGCTGCCGCCGCCCGCGCGTGCCACCCGGGTGCCGACGGCCGTGTGGCTGGTGGTGGGCGTCCTGCTCCTCCTCCCCCTGGGCCTCGCGGGCTCGGACCTGCACACGGCGGTCCAGGTCCCGGCGCTCGCCGTGATCCTGCTGTCCCTCGTGGTGGTGGCGGGCCGGGGCGGGCAGATCGCCCTGGGCCAGGCGGCGTACGCGGGCCTGGGCGCCCTGTTCACGGCGCTCCTGGCGGCAGCGGGCATCCCGACGCTCCTGGCCCTGGCACTCGCGGTGCCGATGGTGGCGGTCACGGGCCTGGTGACGGGTCGGCCGGCGATCCGGCGGCACGGCCTGGCGCTCGCCCTGGCGACCCTGGCCGTGGGGGTGGCGGTGAGCCGCTTCGTCCTGACCCAGCCGTACGCGACGGCCGGCGTGGCCCTCGGCCGACCGGCGGGCTTCTCCGACGACCGCGCCTACTACGCCCTGGAGCTGGTCGTCCTGGCCGGCTGCCTGGCGTTGGTGGCGGCCCTCCGCCGGGGCCGCACGGGCCGCGCGCTCGCCGCCCTCCGCGACCACGAACCGGGCGCCGAGGCGGCGGGCGTCCCGGTGCCCCGCCTCAAGCTCCTCGCCTTCGTCCTGGGCGCGGCCCTGGCGGCCCTGGGCGGCGGACTCCTGGGCATGGGCCTGCGCGCTTTCGACCCGGAGCAGTACGACCCCGTACGCGGCCTGCTCTGGTTCGCGGCGGTCCTGGTCCTGGGCGCGGACAGCCTCCTGACCCCGCTGGCCGCGGCGGCCCTCCTGACGACCCTGGACGCGGGCCCCCAGGCGGGCACGGCGGCGGCCCTGATCGGCCTCCTGGCAACCCTGGCGGGCCGGATCCCCCCACTGACGAACCTGCTCCCGAAGGCCCGGAGGGCGACGGTGGGGGCCACCAGGGGCGGCGAGGGCGCCGCCACCCGTGCCAGGACGCCCGCCGCCGTCACGGCCGAAGGCCGGACGCACCCCGACGGCCCACCGGCCGCCGACGGCGCGGCACCCCCCAAGGGAAGACCCGCACTTCCCCCACCCACCCGCACGGGCGGTGGGGGTGGGAACCCCGGTCCGGCCGAAGGCCGGACGCAGCCCCACGGCCCGCCGCCCGCCGACGGCGCCCCGCTCCCGCACGGCCCGCCGCCCGCCGCCCGCCCGGCCCGGCCCCTGGCAAGGGCGGGACCCGCACCCTCCCCGCACCCGACGCGCCCGCCCCCGCCCCGCACCGGGCTGCACGTCCATGACCTCACCCTCACCTACCCCGGAGGGGTCACCGCCCTCTCCCACGTCACCCTCGACTTGCGCCCCGCCCGCGTCACCGCCCTCGTCGGGCCCAACGGCGCCGGCAAGAGCACCCTCTTCGACTGTCTCGCCGGGACCCTCCGGCCCCGCCGGGGCCAGGGCCGGGTCACGCTCGACGGCACCGACATCACCGCCCGGTCCGCGCACGCCCGGACCCGCCTCGGCATCGCCCGTACCTTCCAGCGGCTCGCCGTCTTCCCGTCCCTCACCGTCGAGGAGAACGTCCGCCTCGGCGAGGAGCAGAAGGGCCGGCACGGGGACCCGGACGCCGTGGAGCGGAGCCTCCGGCTGTTCGGGCTCGCCGGACCCGTACGGCACCGGCCGGCGGCGGACCTGCCCACCGGCACCCTGCGCCGCGTCGAGCTGGCCCGCGCCCTGGCCGGCCGGCCGCACACGCTCCTCCTCGACGAACCGGCCGCCGGCCTGGACGCCGCCGAGACCGCCGCGCTCGCCCGGATCCTCGCGGCCCTCGCGGCGGACGGCCTGACGGTCCTGGTGGTGGAGCACGACCCGGATCTGGTCGCCGGGATCGCGGACACGGTGCACACCATGGAGGGAGGCCGGATCCTGTCATGAGCGTCGAGATGGCCCTGCGCGCGGCCCGGGTCCGCTACGGCCCCCTGGAGGCCCTGCACGGCCTCGACCTGCCCGTACCGGCCGGGACGGTCACCGTCCTCCTGGGCCGCAACGGCGCGGGCCGGACGACCGCCCTGCGCGCCCTCGCCGGGACGGTGGGCCTGACGGCCGGCCGGGTGGAGTGGCGCGGGGCGGACGTGACCCGGCTGCCGGCCCACGCGCGGGCGCGCCGCGGGCTCTGCTTCGTACCGGACCTGCGGGCGGTGTACGCGGGCCTGACCGTCGCCGAGAACCTCGCCCTCGCCGCACCCGGCGTCCCCGCGCCCGACGCCACCGCCCCGTACCCCGAACTCGTCCCGCTGCTGCGCAGGACCGCGGGGACCCTCTCCGGCGGGGAGCGCCGGATGCTGGCGCTGTCCCGCGCGCTGCTCGCACGCGCGCGCGTGGTGCTGGTCGACGAGCCGTCGCTCGGCATGGCCCCGCCGGTCGCGGCCCGTACGTACCGGATGCTCGCCGCGCTCGCCGTGGACCGCGGGTCGGCCGTGGTCCTGGCCGAGCAGCGCGTACCGGAGGGGCTGCCGCCGGGCTCGCTCGTGCACGAGCTGCGGCGCGGCTCCCGCGCGTCGAGCGGGGAGCCGGCCGAGTACCGGTGACACCTCAGAGCCGGACGCGTACGCGTGACGCCTCAGAGCCGGACGCGTACGCGTGACGCCTCAGAGCGGGGCGATCCGCAGCATCGTGCCGACGACGATCCGGTTCGGATCGGCCCCGATCACGTTCCGGTTCGCCGTGTACAGCGCCTTCCAGCCGCCCTTGATCGCGAAGCGGCGGGCGATCGCGGCGAGGCTGTCGCCGGGCTGGACGGTGTGGACCCGCCCGGACAGGCCGTACCGCTTGGAACAGACGGGCCAGGCCCCCCAGCCCTGGGTGCGCAGCACCTCCTCGGCGACGGTGATCTGCTGCTGCCGGGTCGCCAGGTCCGCGCGCGCGGCGTACTTCAGTCCGCCGTGCTCGACCCAGGTGGGGTGCCAGAACTGGAGCCCGCCGTAGAAGCCGTTGCCGGTGTTGATGTGCCAGTTCCCGCTGCTCTCGCACTCGGCGACGCAGCCCCACGGCCACTGGTCCCGCGCACAGGCGTACGCGGGCACGGCGGCGGCCTCCCGGAGCGCGTCCGACACGTCCAGGAGCGCCTCGGAGACCTCCTCCCGGGCGACGACCGTCCCGGGCACGTCCCCGGGTCCGGGAGCCGCGTCCCGGGCCCGGGCCGCCGCCGGCGCGGGGGCCAGCGACAGGAGCGCGGCCGCGGACGCCGCCACGAGGGAACCGGCCGTCCAAAATCGGATCTTCGACATCGGGGAAGGCTAGGCAGCGCCCCGGCACCCCCGGCCCGTGCCGCGCGGAACACTGTTCACACCCCACCCGGTCGGAGTCACGGACCCCCTCGCACACGCCACTGGCAACTTGCCTCGCTTCCGCGCGTGACCCCGGCCGAGGCTGACCCGTTGAACTCGTCATGAGGCGCCCGGGAACGGCCCGGCGTCCCCCCGTACCGAGTCCAGGGAGCCCCCCGTGCCGCGCATGCTCGACGTCAGCGAGGACGTACGCGCCGAGATCGGCGACGAAGAAGCGGACCGGCTGCTCGCCGGCGACAACGCCCCGGGCAGCTACGACTGCACGTCCTGCCGCACGCCGGGGGACTCCGAGCAGGAGCGCACCAGCACGGTGCTGTTCGTCGGCGAGGAGACCGCGGTCCTCGCGTTCGCCCACGCCAGCTGCATCCCGTCGCAGGTCGTCCGGGTCGCCGAGGAGCAGCTCCAGGGCGCCGTGGCCTCCATCACGGCCTCCGACGCCGCCGACGCGCTCTCCGCCGCCCACCCCGAGCAGGCCGTGCTCGGCGTCACCAGCGGTCTCGTGCTGATCGAGGGCGAGCTGCACCCGGCGCTCGTCGTGGAGCCGACCGCGCCGGTGGCCCGTCCGGGTTCGGACGGCCTCACCGACGAGTTCCTGCCGCTCCTGGCCGAGCAGGGCTTCCAGCCGGTCATGGACCTGGGCGAGAAGCCGGCGGTGCTGCCGGGCTGGTCGGTCCTGGTCGCCATGGGCCAGCTGCACTCCGTGCTCCAGCCGGGTCCCGGCGGTGCCGGTCAGGCCGCCTGGTGGCAGGCGCACCAGCCGCTCCAGGTCACCGAGGGCTGGCGTGCGGCGGCCAACAAGTCGCACACGGTCCTGGTCTTCGCCGCCCCGGTGGGCTCGATCGGCCAGCAGCCGCGCGAGGACCTGCTGCGCGACGCCCTGGAGAAGGCCGCCGCGAACGGCCGCCTGGTCGCCGCCGCGATGCCGCTGGCCGGCACCTGATGGAGGACCGCCGGCCCGGCATAGGGTGGGCGCGAGTCCCCGGGGTCGGGGCGGGAGCGGGTGTTCCGACCGTGCCTCGTCCCCGGAGCGCTCCCCTTTCGGAGAGCCGCCCGCATCCGACGGGCGGCGGTGTCGTTGGCACCTATGTGCACCCATACGACCCGTTCCTCCAGCCGTATCCGAGCCCGATCCCTGC
This sequence comes from Streptomyces sp. NPDC055815, assembly GCF_053616475.1. Taxonomy (NCBI): domain Bacteria; kingdom Bacillati; phylum Actinomycetota; class Actinomycetes; order Kitasatosporales; family Streptomycetaceae; genus Streptomyces; species Streptomyces sp. NPDC055815. The sequence goes on from NZ_JBSHDU010000027.1 coordinate 101,517, forward strand.
GATGCGCCCCGCGCAGGACGTCACGGCGGGCCCGTCGCCCACGCCGATCTACGACGCCCTGTACTCGGAGTACCGCAGGTCGTTCCGTACGCTGCCGGGCGACCGCAGCGGCGAGGAGGAACTGGGCTTCCGGGCCTTCGGCACGGTCCTGAGCACGGCCCTGTACGGGCACCATCGGCACGTGGCGCCCGCGTATCCGACGGCGTGGTCGGCGCAGCAGCACCCGCAGGCCCAGGCGGCACTGCCACCGGGACCGCGCAGGGGCCTGTAGGGCAGGGGCTTCCCAGGGCGGAAGACCGTACGGCGGAGGGCCGGGACTCGAA
>NZ_JBSHDU010000028.1:0-99272 GCF_053616475.1 Streptomyces sp. NPDC055815
GGGTGCGGGTCCAGGCGCGGAACGCGGAGGCGCCGCGAGAGGGCGCCGTCCCGTGTGCCCACCCGTCCCGCCCTGCGGGACGATTGCCCACACGGAGGTGGGCGACGCCCAGCCGGGCGCGGGTCACACGGGCGCGGGGCGGCAACAAAGTGTCGGTAAATGCACTCGTGCCGCGGGCGTAGCCTCGGTTTATGAACTCGTACGGATCCTTTCCCGGGGCGCGCCCGCGGCGACTGCGGACCACGCCCGTCATGCGCCGGATGGTCGCCGAGACGCGGCTGCATCCCGCTGACCTGATCCTGCCCGCGTTCGTGCGCGAGGGGATCACCGAGCCCGTGCCGATCCAGGCCATGCCCGGGGTCGTGCAGCACACCCGGGACACCCTGCGGAAGGCCGCCGTGGAGGCCCTGGAGGCCGGGGTCTCCGGGATCATGCTCTTCGGCGTGCCCGAGGACGCCAAGAAGGACGGTGCCGGGACGGCCGGGACCGACCCCGACGGGATCCTGCAGGTCGCCATCCGCGACGTGAAGGCCGAGGTCGGCGACGAGCTCGTCATCATGTCCGACCTGTGCCTCGACGAGTTCACCGACCACGGCCACTGCGGCGTCCTCGACGCCGACGGCCGCGTCGACAACGACGCCACGCTGGAACGTTACGCCGAGATGGCCCAGGTCCAGGCCGACGCCGGCGTCCACGTCGTCGGCCCCTCCGGGATGATGGACGGCCAGGTCGGCGTCGTCCGCGACGCCCTGGACACCATCGGCAAGGAGGACGTGGCGATCCTCGCGTACACCGCGAAGTACTCCTCCGCCTTCTACGGCCCCTTCCGCGAGGCCGTCGGCTCCTCCCTCAAGGGCGACCGCAAGACCTACCAGCAGGACCCCGCCAACCTCCGCGAGTCCATGCGCGAGCTCGCGCTCGACCTGGAGGAGGGCGCCGACATGGTCATGGTCAAGCCCGCCGGGCCCTACCTCGACGTCCTCGCCAAGGTCGCCGACGCCGTGGACGTGCCCGTCGCCGCCTACCAGATCAGTGGCGAGTACTCCATGGTCGAGGCCGCCGCCGAGAAGGGCTGGATCGACCGCGACAAGGCCATCCTGGAGACCCTCACCGGCATCCGCCGCGCCGGCGCCCAGATGATCCTCACCTACTGGGCCACCGAGGTCGCCCAGAAGCTGTCCGCCCGGCGCTAGTCCCACCAGAAGCGCCACACCGGCACATCGAGCAGGGCCTTCCGGGCGTACTCGCGCAGCGTGTCGTACTCCCCCTGCGTGATGTTGTCCGGGCAGAACGCGAAGTGCTCCGCCGCCACCGCCTCGGCCTCCTCCGGAGTCCGGGGCGGTGCCGCCACCGACACCACCAGCTGGTCGAAGGTCAGCGCGATGACCCGGGCGCCGAACCGGTCCTCCCAGGAGCGCAGCACCGCACACAGACGGGCCACGTCGTTCTCGTGGTTCATCGGCCCTCCCCAGCCGATCACCGCCGGTATGTCGGCGCTGCGCCGCGCCGGAACCAGGGCCGGGCGGGCGTCGTCCAGCCAGAAACCCGGCCCCGTCAGCATCCCCGCGACCGTGGCCGCCGCCCCGTCCGGATCCGTCGTCACGGGCCGCGCCGCAGCCAGACCCGGCCAGCCCGCGCCGAACGGGGCCGTGATCTCCCCGCACCCCGGCTGCTCGCCGAACAGTTCCCGCACCGACGCCGCCACCCGCGGGTCCCGCTCCTCCTCGGGGACCTCCTGCGCCGCGTAGTACCCCCAGAACTCCGCGAGGACCTCCTCCGCGTCATGATCCGCCGGATCACTCATCCGCTCCGGCTCCAGCCCCCACCTCTCCAGCCCCCACTCGCCGCCCAGCAGCACCGGCAGCAGCCCCGCCGTCCGCGCCGCCGGGCGCAGCGCCGCCCACGCCGCGGGCCCTGCCGGGTCGTGCCCCGACCAGAGGTACGGGTCGTCCGCCGGGCCCGTGACGGCGCCCAGCGGCAGGTCGAGGCCCAGGGACTGGCCGGTCGGGTCGGACGCGAGCTTGGGCAGCTGGTTCGGGATCATCGCCATGATCAGAACGTACGGGGCAGCACTGACAACGAGTGGTGGGGCGGCAGTGGGCGGCGCACTCTGGAGTGGTAGCCGACAGGTCCTCGGTGGAGGTGGTCCTCATGATGCACACGCTTGTCGGATGGCATGTGGAGATGGAGTTCAAGGAAGAGGGTGACCGCACGCGGGCCGCGGCCATGGTCCGGCTCACCGACGGCACCGAGTTCCGGGCCCACGGCACCGCGAACCGGCACCCGTCCGATCCGGACCAGCTGCGCGTGGGCGAGGAGATCGCCGGCGCCCGGGCCCTGATGGACCTCGCCTCACAGCTGCTCCAGAAGGCCCACAAGGAGATCGACGAGGTGTCCGGCCGGACCTCGCGCGCCATCCGCTGACACGACGGAGCCCCCGGCACGGGGATCCGTACCGGGGGCTCCGCCTTCGAGGCCTCAGAGGCGCTCGGGCGTCCTGATGCCGAGCAGGGCCATGCCCTGGTGCAGCGTGCGGGCCGTGAGCTCGCACAGGAAGAGGCGGTTCTCCACCTGCTCCGGGGTGTCCGCCTTCAGGACCGGGCACTCCGAGTAGAACGTCGTGTAGTGCGAGGCCAGCTGGTACAGGTACGCCGCCAGCTTGTGCGGCGCGTACTCCGCGGCCGTCTCGGCGATCAGCTCGCCGAAACCGTCCAGGTGCAGGCCGAGCGCCCGCTCCGAGGCCGCGAGCTCCAGCTCCCGATGCGCGGCCGGCTTCGCGGCGCCCGCCTTCCGCAGGATCGACTGGATACGGGCGTACGCGTACTGCAGGTACACCGAGGTGTCGCCGTTCAGCGAGACCATCTGGTCCAGGTCGAACTTGTAGTCACGCGCCGCCGACGTCGACAGGTCCGCGTACTTCACCGCGCCGATGCCCACCTGCGCACCACGCTCGGCGATCTCCACCTCCGTGAGGTCCTGCGCCTTCTCGCGGACCACGGCCGAGGCACGGTCGATCGCCTCGTCCAGAAGGTCCACCAGCCGCACCGTCTCGCCCTCACGGGTCTTGAACGGCTTGCCGTCCTTGCCCAGGACCGTGCCGAAGGCCAGCTGGACGGCCTTCACCTCGTCGTTCAGCCAGCCCGCCCGGCGGGCCGTCTCGAAGACCATCTTGAAGTGCAGCGACTGCCGGGCGTCCACCACGTACAGCAGGGAGGTCGCCTTGAGGCTCTGCACCCGGTCCCGGATCGCCGACAGGTCCGTCGCCGCGTAGCCGAAGCCGCCGTCGGACTTCTGGACGATCAGCGGCACCGGGTTGCCGTCCGGGCCCTTCACGTCGTCGAAGAACACGCACAGCGCGCCCTCGGAGCGGACCGCGACGCCCGACTCCTCCAGGATGCGGCAGGTCTCCTGCAGCATGTCGTTGTAGCCGGACTCGCCGACGACGTCGCCGTCCCGGATGTCCATGTCCAGCTTGTCGAAGACCGAGTAGAAGTAGATCTTCGACTCGTCGACGAACCGCTGCCAGAGGGCCAGGGTCTCCTCGTCGCCCGCCTGCAGGTCCACGACCCGGGCACGCGCCCGCGTCTTGAACTCCTCGTCGGAGTCGAACAGCGCACGCGAGGCCTTGTACAGCCGGTTCAGGTTCGACATGGCCTCCTCGCCGGAGACCTCGGCCTCCGAGGAGTGGTCCAGCTCGTGCGGGTGCTCGATCAGGTACTGGATGAGCATGCCGAACTGGGTGCCCCAGTCGCCGATGTGGTGGCGCCGGACCACCGTCTCACCGGTGAACTCCAGGATCTCGACCATCGCCGCGCCGATCACGGCCGACCGCAGGTGGCCGACGTGCATCTCCTTCGCCACGTTCGGCTGGGCGTAGTCGATGACCGTCGTGCCCGCGGACTCGTTGAACGGCACACCGAGCCGGGCGTCCGCCGCACGGGCCGCGAGGGTGTCGATGATCGCCGCGTCCGTCACCGTGATGTTCAGGAAGCCGGGGCCCGAGACCTCGATCTCCATCAGCACGTCGTTCGCCGGGATCGCCTCGACGACCTTCGTCGCCAGCTCACGCGGATTGCCCTTGAGCTGCTTGGCCAGCGCCAGGATGCCGTTGGCCTGGAAGTCGGCCCGGTCGCTTCGTCGCAGCAGCGGGTCGGCGGACGCGGCGTCCGGCAGAGCCGCCGAGAGGCCGTCCGCGAGACGCTGCTGCACGGTCGAAGCGAGGGAAGGGACCGAGGCCATGAGCTTCCGTTCCTGTTGAGTCCGTCAGGTCTAATTCGCTTGTCAAGTGTCCCATGGCGGCGCAACGTGATTTCCCCGCCTGTGGACAACCTCGGAGAGTGTCGTTCCGTCTGGGAGAATGGCTCTCGTAGGGCTGTCAGGCAGAACCCCTCAGGAAGAAGGACGTACCGACCGTGGCTCAGAGCAGCACCGAGACCGACTGGGTCTCCCGTTTCGCGGACGAGGTCATCGCCGAGTCGGAGCGACGTGCGCCTGGCAAACCGGTCGTCGTCGCCTCCGGCCTCTCCCCGTCCGGCCCGATCCACCTCGGCAACCTCCGCGAGGTCATGACCCCGCACCTGGTCGCCGACGAGATCCGCCGCCGTGGCCACGAGGTCCGGCACCTCATCTCCTGGGACGACTACGACCGCTACCGCAAGGTGCCCAACGGCATCGAGGGCATCGACGCGTCCTGGGCCGAGCACATCGGCAAGCCGCTGACCTCCGTCCCGGCCCCCGCCGGCTCGCCCCACCCGAACTGGGCCGAGCACTTCAAGGCCGCCATGGTCGAGTCGCTCGCCGAGCTGGGCGTCGAGTACGACCCGATCAGCCAGACCGAGCAGTACACGGCCGGCACCTACCGCGAGCAGATCCTGCACGCGATGAAGCACCGCGCCGACATCGACGCCATCCTCGACCAGTACCGGACGAAGAAGGCCCCGAAGAAGCAGTCCCAGAAGCCCGTCGACGAGGCCGAGCTGGAGGCCGAGGAGGGCTCCGGCGCGGCCGCCGAGGACGACGGCTCCGGCGGCGCGTCCGGCTACTTCCCGTACAAGCCCTACTGCGGCCAGTGCGAGAAGGACCTGACCACCGTCACCTCGTACGACGACGAGACCACCGAGCTCGCCTACACCTGCACCAACTGCGGCTTCGCCGAGACCGTCAAGCTCAGCGAGTTCAACCGCGGCAAGCTGGTCTGGAAGGTCGACTGGCCCATGCGCTGGGCCTACGAGGGCGTCATCTTCGAGCCCTCCGGCGTCGACCACTCCTCGCCCGGCTCGTCGTTCCAGGTCGGCGGCCAGATCGTCCGCATCTTCGACGGCGTCCAGCCCATCGGCCCCATGTACGCCTTCGTCGGCATCAGCGGCATGGCCAAGATGTCCTCCTCGAAGGGCGGCGTGCCCACCGCGGCCGACGCACTGAAGATCATGGAGCCCCAGCTGCTGCGCTGGCTCTACGCCCGCCGCAGGCCCAACCAGTCCTTCAAGATCGCCTTCGACCAGGAGATCCAGCGGCTGTACGACGAGTGGGACAAGCTGGAGGCCAAGGTCGCCGACGGCTCCGTCCTGCCCGCGGACGCGGCGGCGCACTCCCGTGCCGCCCGCACCGCCGCCGGCGAGCTGCCGCGCACCCCGCGCCCCCTGCCGTACCGCACGCTCGCCTCGGTCATGGACATCACCGCCGGCCACGACGAGCAGACCCTGCGGATCCTCACCGAGCTCGACCCCGAGAACCCGGTGGCCTCCCTGGACGAGGTCAGGCCCCGCCTCGACCGCGCCGAGAACTGGATCACCAACCAGGTCCCGGCCGACCAGCGCACCATCGTCCGCGACGAGCCCGACACCGAACTCCTCGGCTCCCTCGACGACGAAGGCCGCGAGTCGCTCCGCCTCCTCCTGGAGGGCCTCGACACTCACTGGTCGCTCGACGGGCTCACCACCCTCGTCTACGGCGTCCCGAAGATCATGGCCGGCCTCGACCCCGAGGCGAAGCCCACGCCCGAGCTCAAGCTCGCCCAGCGCGCGTTCTTCGCCCTGCTCTACAAGCTCCTCGTCAGCCGCGAGACCGGCCCCCGCCTGCCCACGCTGCTCCTCGCCGTCGGCGCGGAGCGGGTGCGCAAGCTCCTCGGCGCGTGAGTGCCTGAGTGCGTGACCTGAGCATGTGAAAGGGCCGCCACCCGGATTCGGGCGGCGGCCCTTACGCATGGCCCCGTGCGCCTCAGGGGGTGCGGTACTCCTGCATGTCCTGCTGGATCTGCTGCTGGACCCCAGGAATCACCTGCTGCAGCAGCGCCGGGTTGCGGAGCTCCGGGACGCCGTAGTGCTCGGCCACCATCGACGCCAGCTCCGGGTCCTCCGGGAAGCGGTCGTGCTCCACCGCGTACGCCCAGGTCAGCTTGTAGACGACCTCACGGAACTCCTCGACCTGCGGCTCCGGCTCCTCCACGTACTCCGGATACTCGACGAACTCCTCCGGCCCCGGCGGAGGAACATCCTCCGGCCCCTGCGGGACCGGCACCGGCGTGGGCTCCAGGCCCTCCACGATCTGAGGGTTGTACGTGCCCTCGTACGACGCCGAGGAGACCTGCTGCGTGTCGAACCACGGGCTGTCGTGGTTCACCGGCGCAGCCTGGCCCCCGGCCGGCGGCAGCCCCGGGTGCGGGAGCTGCTGCGGGACCGCCGCCTGAGCCGCCGGCAGCGGCTGGGGCAGCTGCTGAGCCTGAACCTGCGCCTGAGCCTGGACCTGCCCCTGAACCTGCGCCTGAACCTGAGGCTCCGCCGGCAGCACCGCCGGCTCGATCCCCGCCGCCGCCAGACCCGCCGCGGACGTCTCCGCCAGCGGCACCCCGTACCGAGCGAGACGCAGCGGCATCAGCGCCTCCACCGGAGCCTTGCGCCGCCAGCCCCGCCCGAAACGCGCCTGCAGCCGGGCCTGGTAGATCAACCGCTCCTGCTCCAGCTTGATGACCTGCTCGTACGACCGCAGCTCCCACAGCTTCATCCGCCGCCACAACCGGAACGTCGGCACCGGCGACAGCAGCCAGCGAGTGATCCGCACACCCTCCATGTGCTTGTCCGCCGTGATGTCGGCGATCCGCCCCACCGCGTGCCGCGCGGCCTCCACCGCCACCACGAACAGCACCGGGATCACCGCGTGCATCCCCACGCCCAGCGGGTCCGGCCACGCCGCCGCCCCGTTGAACGCGATCGTCGCCGCCGTCAGCACCCAGGCCGTCTGGCGCAGCAGCGGGAACGGGATCCGCAGCCACGTCAGCAGCAGATCCAGCGCGAGCAGCACACAGATGCCCGCGTCGATGCCGATCGGGAAGAAGTACGAGAAGGTACCGAAGCCCTTCTGCAGAGCGAGCTCGCGCACGGCGGCGTACGAACCCGCGAAACCGATCCCCGCGATGATCAGCGCACCGCCGATGACGAGGCCGATGAGTATTCGGTGTGTGCGTGTCAGCTGCATCGCGGCCACCCGCGATCCCCTCCCGTCAATCGACATCCGGCGCGCACAGACTGGCACATGTGCACGAAGCCCGACCCTCGGGGGAGGGACGGGCTCCGCACGAACACCTCGGTCTGTGCTGTTTTGTGACTACTTGTTGGCCGCCGCGACCGCCGCGACCGCCTCCTTGGCCGCCCCCAGGGCACCCTCCGCGACCGTCCGGTCCGACGGCTTCGCCGCGCCCGCGTAACCCGCACCGTTGTACGAGAGCAGAACCAGCACATTGCCCGTACGCGCCACGATCGACGCGTACACGAAGTCCGCGTCCGTCTTCCGCAGCTGGTACGTCACCGTCTTCGCCTCGTCACCGACGCCCGCGGCCTCGAACGTACGGAGGTTCTTCGCGCCCTCGGTCCCCTGGACCTTCGCGAGCTCCTTCGCGAAGTTCTCCCGCGCACGCTCCTGACCGCTGCCCAGCGCCGCGTCGGAGTCGTACCGGTAGAAGGACACATCGAGCCAGCGGTACTGCGAACCCTTCACACCCTTGTCGTCCAGACCGTTCCACGAGCAGCCACCACGGCTGGTCAGGTCACTGGACGGAGCCGGCGTGCCGTTCTTCGTCTTCGCCTTCGGCACCAGCGCCGCCGTCGTCTTCGCGGAGATCGCCTTGCACACCTCGGGCAGCTTCGCGAACCGCGCCGGCTCGACCGCCTTCGTCGACTGCGACGGCTTGGGCGCCGCGGACGCCGACGTCTGACCCCCGCCCCCCTTCTTGCCGGAGTCACCGGAGTCACCGGAGTCCGAGGAGCAACCCGCGGCGACGAGCATCACCGGGACGGCGGCGCAGGCGAGTATGCGGGAGAGGCGCGTTCGCGGAGCTGATCGCTGCATGGTTCCTTCAGTCGCTTGTCGTACGGTCCGGCCGACACGTTACGTGCTCACCCTCCGCTCACGGAGCGGAGGCGAACGGCTACTCCTCCAGCCGCTCCGCGAGCTGCCGGGCCAGATTCCGGGCCTTTTCCTGCAGTTCCGCGCTGTCCGGGGCCTCCGAGGAACCCGTGGTCTGCTCCCGGTAGGAGACCGTCACGATCACGTTCGATGTGCGGAACACCACGCTGACGGCACGCTGATGACCGCTCGCACCGACCGTACTGAGCACATCGTCGACGTACGCGACCTCCCCGAGGCCTTCGAGGACACGCGGCTCCAGACCGGTCGCGGCCGGGTCGGGGGTACCCGTGGTCGGCTTGCCCGGCGGAGTGGTGGTGGCCGCGGTGGGCTTGCCCGTGACGGAGGGGCTCCCCGGCACTCCCGAGGGGGTTCCCGCCGGTGCTCCTGCCGCGGCTCCCGTCGCGGCTCCCGTGGTGGCTCCCGTGGTGGGGGCCCCCGTCGGCGTGGGAGTGGCCGTGGGCGGCACCGGGATGCCCGCCGCGAGCTGCTTGCGGACGTACACCTCCTGCGCCCGGTCGTCGTCGCTGACGGCCGCGTCGTACGAGACCACCCGCTCGATGTCCAGGGTGAGCCCGTGCGAGGCGTCCGGGGTGTCGGCCTTCCACGAGCAGCCGACGCGCCGGTCGGTGTCGTACGTGACGGCCGCGACGCCCCGGTACGCCTTCTCGCGCTCCGTGTCGGGCAGCGCGGCGGCGCCCGGGAGCAGGTCCTTGAGGGTGGCCTGCGGGACGGCGCCGCAGGGCTCGAAAAGGGTGCGGTAGCGGCCGGGCGGTGCGACGGGGGCGGCGGCCGGGCCGGCCTTGGCGTCGACGGCGACGTCGTCGGCGGGGGTGCCGGCGGAACAGGCGGTCAGGCCGGTGCCCAGGCCGAGACCGAGTACGAGGGCGACGGCGGTGCGCGCCGTGGACCCGGTGCGGCCGGGTGCGTACCTCTTTCGCTGCACGGTCCCAGGCTCCCTTCACCCGAAGTCGTTCCCGAAAACTGTTTGCCGCGCGAACCCGGCCGGTGGACACAATGTCTATCGCACACGCAGCTGTTGATGCCGGTCCGCTGTCACCTGTACGGGCTTTGGCTCCGGTTTTTGCGTTATCAGACTTTTCGGGGGAATCGAGGAAGTATGTCGTACGTAGAGGTACCGGGCGCGAAAGTACCGATCAGGATGTGGGCCGACCCCGCCTCGGTGGAGGGCGGCGCGATGCAGCAGCTGCAGAACGTGGCGACGCTGCCGTGGATCAAGGGCCTGGCCGTGATGCCGGACGTGCACTACGGCAAGGGCGCGACCGTCGGTTCGGTGATCGCGATGCAGGGTGCGGTCTGTCCGGCGGCGGTCGGTGTGGACATCGGCTGCGGAATGTCGGCGGTCAAGACGTCCCTGACGGCGAACGATCTGCCGGGCGACCTGTCCCGCCTCCGCTCGAAGATCGAACAGGCGATTCCGGTGGGCCGGGGGATGCACAGGGAGATGGTGGACCCGGGGCGGCTGTACCAGTTTCCGACGGCGGGGTTCGGGGACCTGTGGTCGCGGTTCGACACGGTCGCTGATCCGGTGAAGTTCCGTCGGGAGCGGGCCGAGAAGCAGATGGGAACGCTTGGGTCCGGGAATCACTACTGCGAAGTTTGCATCGATGGCCAAGGCTCGGTCTGGCTGATGCTGCACTCCGGGTCCCGGAACATCGGCAAGGAACTTGCCGAGTACCACATCGGCGAGGCACAGAAGCTGCCCCACAACCAGGGTCTGGTGGACCGGGACCTCGCTGTCTTCGTTGCAGACACGCCGCAGATGGCGGCCTATCGGAACGACCTGTTCTGGGCGCAGGAGTACGCGAAGTACAACCGGGCGATCATGATGGCGCTCTTCCAAGAGGTGATCCGCCGGGAGTTCCGGAAAGCGAAGGTGACTTTCGAGCCGGTGATCTCCTGCCACCACAACTACGTGGCGGAGGAGCGGTATGAGGGTATGGACCTCCTGGTCACCCGCAAGGGCGCGATCCGCGCTGGATCCGGGGAGTTCGGGATCATCCCGGGCTCGATGGGCACCAGCTCGTACATCGTGAAGGGGCTTGGCAGCGAGGCCGCGTTCAATTCGGCCTCGCACGGCGCAGGCCGGCGGATGAGCCGGAGCGCAGCGAAGCGGCGCTTCACGGTGCGAGACCTGGAGGAGCAGACGCGGGGCGTGGAGTGCCGTAAGGACTCGGGCGTGCTGGATGAGATCCCTGGCGCCTACAAGCCGATCGAGCAGGTCATGGAGCAGCAGCGGGACCTGGTCGAGGTCGTCGCCAAGCTCAAGCAGGTCGTGAACGTGAAGGGCTGACACCCGAGAATGGCCCCGGCACGTCGTGCCGGGGCCATTCCGCGTGCTCTAGTAGCCGCGTGGATTCGGCTCGATGCCGTTGACCAGGCGCCAACGTCGCACCTGGCAGCTGCTCTGGGACCGGCCGAGTTCTGCGGCCGCCTGAGCCAGGGTGGGAGCCGCGAGCAGGATGCGGTCTTCCTCGGCGGTCCAGGGTTTCCGCGGAGGTCGAATTCATCTCGGCCGGACGCACCCACTCGATGAGGGAAGCGGCGGCGCTCTTCTTGCGCTGCAGGGCCAGGCAGCCGGGGTAGTAGAGGTGCGCGGCCAGCTGAACGGCCGCTTCCTTGGTGTACAGGACGTTGTAGATCCCGTCGCGAGAGTTCCGCCTGATCTGGCGGCTGGCGCCAGTGATCCTTTTCGCGTAGTGGCACAGGTAAGCGCCGATCGCGGTGCTGGCGGTGGTGAGGGAGACGAACGGGAAGCCTTGGCCGGTGAAGCCGACCGAGCCGTCCGCGTCGATCACGCCGCGGAGGTAGTCGCGGCGGGAGAAGGACACGCGGGGCGGAGTGAGCTTCTTGGACTTCTTGCCGTAGGGAAGCCCGAGCTGGTTGACAACGGTCCGTGCTTCCAGCGCGCACAGGGCCCAGGTGGCCGAGTGGTGGCTCCCTGAGAAGTTGGTCGACCGGGTGCGTTCGGTGATGGTGCTGTTGTACGGGGTCAGGCGCTGGAACTCGTGGAGGATGTGGATGTCCCGCGCGTTCAGCTCGACGTCAGTCGTCCGCGGTTGCGTGTCTGTTCGCTGAGGTGCCCGTCGGCCTGCAGGAAGCCGAACATGTAGGCGTACTCGGGGGCTTCCAGGTCCATGAAGGACGGCGGGGCGGGGGTGAGGGCGCCGATGTCGAACAGCGCGGGGGCGCTAGGGTCTGGTTCAGCCATGGGAAGTTGCACCTTCCTGCTGGTGAGGCCCTCGGCTGGGACTGCAATCCCTGCCGAGGGCCGTTCTTTATGGAGTTGTTTTCGACGTTAGGGCGCGTCTTCGGGTGGCGTGTGGGTGATCGAGGGGGTTCACCCGGACGTGTCAGAGGTCGCGGTGGACCTTGGTGTTGGAGGCCTGGGCGCGGGGGCGGACGACCAGCAGGTCGATGTTGACGTGCGGGGGGCGGGTGCAGGCCCAGGTGATGGTGTCGGCCACGTCGTCGGCGGTGAGGGGTTCGGCCACGCCGGCGTAGACCTTCGCCGCCTTGTCGGTGTCGCCGCGGAAGCGCGTGGTGGCGAACTCGTCGGTCTTGACCATGCCGGGGGCGATCTCGATGACGCGGACCGGGGTGCCGACGATCTCCAGGCGGAGGGTTTCGGCGAGGACGCGGGCGCCGTTCTTGGCGGCGACGTAGCCGGCGCCGCCCTCGTAGGTGGAGTGGCCGGCGGTGGAGGAGAGGACGACCACCGTGCCGTCGCCGCTCGCGGTGAGGGCGGGGAGCAGGGCCTGGGTCATGTGGAGGGTGCCGAGGACGTTGACCTCGTACATCTGGCGCCAGTCCTCGGGGTCGCCGGTGGCGACGGGGTCGGCGCCGAGGGCGCCGCCGGCGTTGTTGACGAGGACGGCGAGGGTGCGGAAGGCCGTGGCGAAGTCGTCGACGGCGGCGCGGTCGGTGACGTCGAGGGCGTAGGCGGTGGCCTGGTGGCCGGCTTCGTTGATCTCGGCGGCGAGGGCCTCGATGCGGTCCTTGCGGCGGGCGGTGAGGACCACTCGGTAGCCGGCGGCGGCCAGCTGCCGGGCGGTGGCGGCGCCGATTCCGCTGCTCGCTCCGGTGATGACGGCGATGGGGGTGCCGGCGGCAGTCATGACGTGCTCCTCGCGCGTGTGGTCGATTGCGGGTGGATCGCCCGGTCAGGATAGGCGGGGCGTGGTCGGTGGCCTCGTGGGGTGCCGGGCGCGGCCGATCGGCTCGGGGCGGCGGGGCGGGGGACACGCGGGCTGATGGGTTGTCAGGGGATGTTATCGGCTGTCGGTATTTTGGGGTTATGTGCGGATTGCGGAAGGGTGTGCTCGGGGTCGTTCTCGCGGCCGTGGCGGTGATGGGTGCCGGTGTGCCGGCCGGTGCCGCGGGGTGGGGTGCCGGGGCCGAGGCGGATCTGTCCCATCACGGTCAGATCTCCCTCTGGGGCGGGCGGCTCGGTGTGTGGCTGGTCAGTGAGAACCACGGGCCCTCCGATGTCTCCCAGGCGACGGTCCGGCTCGCCTTCTCCGTGCCGATGGCGGGTGGCCAGGAGCTGCCGCCGGCCTGTCTGTGGAGCAGTGACCGGGTGGTGTCCTGCCGGACGGGTGCGCTGCGGGCCGCGGGGGGTGCCGGTGAGCTGGCGCTCGACCTGCGGACCGCGGCCCTGCCGGAGGAGATGACGGTCGAGATCACCACGGCCTGGCGGGACGGGGTGGCCGACCGTAATTCGCGGAACGACCGGCATCGCGTTCTGGTGCTCGCCACCGGGGATCCCTACGTCTTCTGAGGCGCGCGGTGGGTCAGGCGCTGGCCCAGTGCACGTAGCCGTCGGGGCGGATCAGTGCGGCCGCCTGCTTCGCGGGGTCCGTCCAGGTGGCTCGTACGAGGTGCTTCGGGGTGACGGGGGCGGTCTTCGGGAGCGTCGGGCTCGCTCCCTCCGGGGCGATGAGGACGAACTCGCCCTGGCGGAGCAGTTCGTAGAGCCGCCCTTCGCGCAGTTGGACGTCGGGGGCGCGGCGGCCCGAGGGGCGCCCGGCGCCCGGTGTTGGGGCGTAGGAGATGCCGATGCCGCTGATCATGCCCATGGCGCGGGCCGAGGCGGGCCGGACCGCGTTCAGGAAGCGGGCGGCGAGGGAGCGGGCGGCGCGGGTGAGCGGGGTGTGGGCCATCGCGAGGCGGACGATGGCGCCGCTGCTGCGGAGGACCATGTGGCCGACGGGGTGGCGCTCGGCCTGGTAGCTGTCGAGGAGGGCCTCGGGGTCGGCTGCCTCGCCGCGGAGTGCGGCGGTGAGCTTCCAGGAGAGGTTGGCGGCGTCCTGGAGGCCGGTGTTCATGCCCTGGCCGCCGGCGGGGGAGTGGACGTGGGCGGCGTCTCCGGCGAGGAAGGCGCGGCCGACGCGGTAGGCGGGGGCCTGGCGCTCGTCGCTGTGGAAGCGGGAGATCCAGCGGGGGTCGTGCATGCCGTAGTCGGTGCCGAGGGCTTTGCGGGCGATCTCGCGGACCTCGTCGAGGTCGACGGGCTCGGTGTCGGCGACCTGGCGGGTGCGGGTCCAGCCCATGACCCGGTACCAGCCGTCGCCGAAGGGGGCGAGGAAGGCGAAGCTGTCCCCGGAGCCGCGGACGCTGAACGAGTCGGCGGGCTGCTCGGTGAGGCGTACGTCGGCGAGGACGATGGAGCGGATCACGGAGTGGCCGGGGAACGGCAGGCCGAGGGCGGTGCGGACCGCGCTGCGGTGGCCGTCGGTGCCGACCAGGTACTGGGTGCGGACGGTGAGCGGGGTGCCGTCGGGGTCGGTGAGCTCCGCGGTGACGCCTGTGGCGTCCTGGCTGAGTCCGCGCAGCTCCGTCCCGTACCGGAAGGTGACGCCCGCGGCGACCGCCCGGCGCTCCAGGAGGCGCTCGACCTCGTACTGGGGGGTGACGAGGAGGTGGTTGAAGCGGCTGGGCAGGCGGCTGAGGTCCAGGTCGAGGCGGCCGAAGAGGCGGGCCGTGGTGAGGGTGGTGCCGGTGGTGAGGAGTTCGTCCGCGAGGCCGCGGGCGTCGAGCTGTTCCAGGGTGCGGGCGTGGACGCCGAAGGCCCGGGTCATGTTGCCGAGGCCGTGCGGACGGCGCTCGACGAGGGTGACGTCGATGCCGGCGGCGGCGAGGTCGCCGGCGAGCAGGAGGCCGGTGGGGCCCGCGCCGATGACGAGTACGTCGGTGTCCGTGGTGCTGGTGCTCATGGCTGCCTCCGGGGTGCCCGCGATCGTTTGCCCACAGGTGTTGGTCAACGGTTGTTGGTCAACGCTTGTTGGTAAAGGTAGGACGGTCCGGATGGTGTGTCAACGCCTGTTGGCCTACAGTTGTTGATATGACGACCGTCCGCCGCTCCGACGCCACCCGGGCCGCCATCCTGGAGGCCGCCCGCGAGCGCTTCGCCTCCGACGGGTACGAGCGCGCCACCATCCGCGCCATCGCCCGCGACGCCGGGATCGACCCGTCGATGGTCATGCGCTACTACGGCAACAAGGAGGGGCTCTTCGCCGCCGCCTCCGAGATCGAGATCGGCCTGCCCGATCTGGGCGCCCTGCCCGCGCAGCACATCGGGGCCGTTCTGGTCACGTACTTCCTGGAGCGCTGGGAGCGCGACGAGACCCTCACCGCGATGCTGCGGGTCGGCGTCACCAACGAGGCCGGGGCGGCGCGCATGCAGGAGATCTTCGCCCAGCAGGTCGGGCCGATCGCCCGGGGCGTCTGCCCCGACCCGGCGGACGCCCCGCGCCGCGCGGCGCTCGTCGCCTCCCAGATCCTCGGCATGGCCTTCGCCCGCTACGTGCTGCGCCTGCCGCCGGCCGTCGAGATGCCCACCGAGGATGTCATCGCCTGGCTGGGCCCCACCGTGCAGCGCTATCTGACCGCCGAGTCGCCCTGAAGTGTCCGGGGTCGGGGCGTGACCGGGCGGTTCCTGAACCGTACAATCTCTGCATGACGCAGAAGAGTTCCGTCCGGCGCGAGGCGCTCATGACCGAGCTGCAGGGCGAGGCCCGCCGCTACATGGCCGCCTACGCCCTGTTCAACCAGGCCGTCGCCGACCACCTCGCGCTCCACCCGACCGATGTGCAGTGCCTGAACCTCCTCAGCCTGGAGGAAGGGCCGGTCACCACCGGGCGGGTCGCCGAGCTGACCGGGCTCACCACCGGCTCCGCGACCCGGCTCGTCGACCGGCTCGAACGCTCCGGTTACGTGACCCGCGAGCGCTCCACCGAGGACCGGCGCCGGGTCCTCGTCTCCCTCGTCCCCGAGCGGATGGCCGAGCTCGGGACGCTCTGGCGGAAGCTCAACAGCACCTGGGGCACGATGTTCGACGCGTACAGCGACGCCGAGCTCGCCCTGCTCATCGCCCATATGCGGCGCACCGTCGAGGTCAGCACCGCGCAGATCGAGCGGCTGCGGGGCGGCGACCTGGGCTGACCTCGGTGTGCGGTGTGCGGCGGCCCTGGTGGCCCCGGTGGCCCCGGTGGCCCTGGCGGTCCCAGCGGCCCTGGCGGTCCCGGCGGCCCCGGTCCTAGCGGGCCGCCGGCTCGCCGAACTCCCGTACCGCGTCCGAGACGATCGCCTCCAGGCGGGCGTGGTGGGCGCCGCGCCAGTAGACCCTGCCGCACTCCACGCACTGCGCGAACACGTCGTACGTCTTCTCCGTGCCCTGCTCCAGCTGCTCGCGCACCGCGTCCTTGTCGGCGTCGCTCAGCTCCCCGTTGCACGCCGTGCAGCGCGTCCACGGCGCCAGCGGCGGCGCGAACCGCTCCAGTACGTCGCGGAGCTGGTCCTCCGGGCGGTCGCTGTAGACGTAGGCCCCCGCCCACAGCTCCCGGCGGCGCAGCAGCCCCCGGTCCCGCGACAGCATCACGCGCCGCTCGCTCGCGGAGAGTGCGGCGAGCGCCGGGTCCCCGATGTCCTCGCTCTCGTACGCAGCGTCCACGCCGAGCAGGCGCAGGCGCCGGGCCAGCGTGCCCAGGTGCACGTCGAGCAGGAACCGGAGCGGTGCGCCGGGTCGTGCCGGCTGCGGGCGGACGACGTCCTCCACCTCGACGGTCTCGCCCGCGGCGGGGACGTGCGAGGTGTCCACGGGGCGCCCGTCCACCAGGAGCCGGCCGGTCTCCGTGAGCGGCACTCCCAGGGACTCCACGACGTGGCCCAGTGAGGACGTGCCGTCGGTGGTCAGGGGGGTGCGGCCTGCGCGGCGGTCCGCCGGGACGAAGAGGTGCAGGGCGGGGGCGAAGCTGATCTGGATCTCCGGTCCGTTCACGGGGACCAGGATGGCATCGGGGGTTGGGGGGTCGCCAGGGAATTCGGGCGCCGGTGCGCTTGGTGGTGCCTCCGCCCCTTGTGCCCTCGGTGGCGCCTCCGCCCCCTGTGCCCCGGCCGGGACCCGGGGGGCGCCCCACACGTGGTGCGGGTTCAGGCGCGGGAGCCTGGGTGCGGCTGAGCGCGCCGTTCCGTTGTGCCCACCCTCCCCCAAGCTCTCGACTTCGCTCAAGCAGGGGGGACCCCCATCGCCCCTGCGGAACGTATGCCCACAACGGGGGTGGGTTTACGCCCCTGCGGAACGTATGCCCACAACGGGGGTGTACGCCTCTGCGTGGTCCTTCGCCCACGTGGTGAACGTGCGGGGCGGGTGGCCCGTGAGGTTCTCGATCGTGTTCGTCAGGGGCGTCGGGCGGCCGTCGTGGGTCGACCAGTAGGCGAGGAGGGCGTCTGCGAAGCGCTCCGGGATGAAGGGCGCCACCGACTCCTTCCACTCCTCCGGCGTCACCGTCGTGTACGGCGCCGGGCGGCCCGTCACCTCGGCCAGGATCGCCAGCTGCTCCGTGAAGTCCAGCGACTCCGGGCCCGTCAGCAGGTACGACGAGCCGCGCAGGCGGGGTTCGGTGAGGACCGCGAAGGCGGCCTCGGCGACATCCCGCTCGTGGATCGGGTCGCTGTACGCGTGCGGGTACGGCAGCGCCGGTCCGTGGCCCTCCTTCAGCGCCCCCGCCCACTGCAGGGCGTTGGTCGCGAAGGCGCCCGGCTGGAGGTGCGTGGCCTCGAAGGCGCCGGATTCCGCCGCGGCCGACAGGGCGCGCTCGGCCGCGAGGTGGGACGCCGCGATCGGGTTCTCGGCGGCGTCCGGCGCGAGGACGGAGCTGGAGGAGAGCAGGGCGATGTGCTCGACGCCGGCCGCGCGGGCCCGGTCGGCGAACGTGCCGATGTGCGCGGCCTCGGCGTACAGGAAGACCGAGTCGACGCCCTTGAGCGCGGTGTCGAAGGTCGCCGGGTCGGCGAGGTCGCAGTGCACGGTGTCCACGCCCGGTGGTGGCGACAGGTCCGCGGGGTTCTTGGAGCCTGCCCTGGCCTTGACGCCCGCGGCGTCGAGCAGGCCGAGCAGGGTCGAAGCGACGCGGCCGCGGCTGCCGGTGACGAGAACGGTCATGAGGGGTCCTTCCGATGGATGGTTGCTGCGCTGCGCATCGACTGCGCCGTGCAGATAAATATCCATGGCTCCCCCTTGCCCGTCAACCCTGAAAAAACCTGGGGTACCGTCCCCGCATGAAGATCATCGACCTCGCGCCCGGCGACCCCCGCCTCGAGAGCGAACTCCTGCCGGTTCTCTCCGAGCTCCGTCCCCACCTCACCCCGGAGCTTTTCCGTGAGGTCTACGAGGCCGGGCACCCCGAGGGTCTGCGGTTCTCTGCCGCCTACACGGACGACGGCCGCTGTGTCGGCGCGGCCGGCTGGCGGGTCATCAACAACACCAGCTCCCTGCGCAAGCTCTACGTCGACGATCTGGTGACCGCCGCCGCCGAACGCTCCACCGGTGTCGGGCACGCGCTCATCGCCCACCTGGAGGGCCACGCCCGCGCGGCCGGCTGCCACGAGCTCAATCTGGACTCCGGCACCCACCGCACCGGCGCCCACCGCTTCTACCTGCGCGAGCGCTTCGACATCGTGGCCTTCCACTTCACCCGGGAGCTCCCCGGCCCGGACGCCTCCTAGAGCTCGTAGCGCCAGTCGTTGCAGCGCATCGGGCGCCCCGGCGGGTACTCGAAGTCCCGCTCGCCCAGCAGCTCGAAGCCGGCCTTGCGGCACACCGCGTTCGACGCGGCGTTGTCCGCCGACGGGAAGGCGTGCAGCCGGCGGTGCAGCCCGGCGGCCCGGGCCTCGGCGATCACTGCGCGCGTGGCGGACGTCGCCACGCCCCGGCCCTGGAAGCCCGGCAGCACCGCCCAGCCCGTCTCGTACACGGGCTCGCCGTCCCAGGTCTGCCCCCAGAAGCCGATGCTGCCCACGACGGCCTCCTCCGGCAGCAGCACGATCCGGAACATGCGCCCCGAGCCCGTGTCGTCGGCGCTCAGGTCCACATACCGCCGGTGCCGCCGGACGAGCTGCTCCTCGGTCTCCGGGCCGCCGAGGTGGTCCATCAGCTCAGGTGCGTTCAGGGCGCGCAGCAGGCCCGCGTCCTCCTCGGACCAGGGCTCGAGCCGTACCCGTGACGTGTCGTCGGTCATGTCCGTACGGTAGGGCAGGGCACTGACAGCGCCCCGGAAGCCGTCAGCGCAGGCGGCCCGGCCGGCCCAGAGTGAGCCGGGAGGCGACCTGGCCGAAGGCGTGCTCCTCCGCCGGCGTCAGCTCCACCGACTCCTGCGGGTGCCAGACCCGCTCCAGCGGCGTGCCCGCGTGCTCGCGGCGGACGGCGGCCCGGGCGCGCAGGCTCAGCGCCAGCCATGCCACCGTCGAGACGGCGAGCAGGCCGAAGAGCGTGATCACACGGGGGTCCGAGAACTGGCCGGGCAAGGACATGGCTCACTCCAGGGGCGTGAGGGCCGCCCGTGGCCGGCGCGCCCCGGCAGGTGGCGCGCGCGTGCACGACGGCACTGGTGATTCCTACTGCTTCCTCCCGACCCGTTCAGTTAACACCACCCTGGGGGTCTTTCGGCAGGGGGGTCCGGGACCGAAGTCCCGGACCCGCGCTGTCTCGGAGGCCCTCTTGTGCGGGCCCGTGAACGCCTCCAAGGTGACGGGCGAGGGAGATTCCGGCCGGGGAGGGAGCAGCCGCATGTCCGGAGCGCAGGCATGGGGATTCACGGACGACAGGGGTACGGAGCTGGGGGCGGCCCGGGTGCCGCTGCGGGTGGTCGCGTACGCGCGGGCGGGTGCGGCGCTGCTCGACCTGGGGGTGACGCCGGTCGCGGTGTACGGCTCCGGGCACGACGGCGAGGGGCTCGATCCGGCCAAGGCGGGCGGGCTCGCGGAGGCGGGGGTGCCGTACCTCGGGCCGGGGCGCGCGCCGGCCGAGGAGGCGCTGGGGGAGCTGCGCCCCGACGTGATCGTCGACGTGACCTACGACGGCAAGAGCCCGTACGCGCTCGACGAGGCCCTCGCCGAGCGGCTCGGGGTTCCGCTCGTCGCGCTGTCCGTGGGCAATGAGCTCGCGCTGCCGGCCGTCCTGGGGCGTTTCGCGGCGCTGGCCGCCACGCTCGGGGCGGAGCCCGTGGAGGACGGGAAGGCCGAGCTCGCCGCCGCCGAGGCCGCCCTCCGGGGCGTCGCCGCCCGGTCCGGGCTCGCGGTGCTCGCGGTCTCCGGGGCGGGGCCCGGGCAGGTGCACCTGGCCCGTCCGCAGGCCTGGCCCGAGCTCGCGCACCTCGCGGGCCTCGGCGTCCGGCTGCTCGACCCCGGCCCGGGGCCCGGCGCCAACTGGCTCACCGGTGACTGGGCCCGGGTCGTCGAGCTCCGCCCCGGCCTGGTCCTCTTCGACGAGCGGGAGCACGCGACCCCGCCGTACGAGCTGCCCGCCGGGGTCCGCCTGACGCCCTGGAGCCCGGAGACCCCGCCCAGCCCCGCCGCGTACGCCCGGTTCTTCCGCCTTCTCTCCGAGGCGCTGGCCGCTTAGGACAGGCTGCTGCGGAGTGAGTCCGCGAACTCCTCCGCGCGGGCCAGCTGGGCGCGCAGTTCGGCGACCCGTTCCGCCGCGGCCGTCTCGTAGCGGCGGACGCGGGCCACCAGCGCCGCCCGCTCCTCCGGTTCGAGTTCGTCGGCCAGCCGGTCCACGGCCGAGAGGAGTTCGCGGGTCTCGTCGAGGGTGAAGCCGAGCGGCTTCATCCGGCGGACCACCATCAGCCGGGACACGTCCGCGTCCGTGTAGAGGGGGAAGCCGCCCGGCGAGGCCGCGGACGGCACGACCAGGCCGCTGTCCTCGTACTGCCGGATGGTCCGCAGCGACAGTTCGGTCCGTGCGGCGACCTCGCCGATCTGCATCGGCCGGCCGGTCATGCGTACTCCGCTCACGCGTCAAGTCCTTCCTCGTCGGGGACGTACGGGCAGCCCACAGGGCGCGGCTTCCGCGCATTACATACCATTCGTCCTAACTTCAGCACTTATGAGAGCTGGAAGTGCGGCGAAACGCCTGCTGGTAGGTCGTCCGTTGGACAGCGGGCGGCTGGGGGAGACCCTGCTGCCCAAGCGGGTCGCCCTCCCGATCTTCTGCAGCGACCCTCTCTCCTCGGTCGCCTACGCCACCGAGGAGATCCTGCTCGTCCTCGCCCTCGGCGGCCTCGCCGTGCTCCATCTGGCCTGGTACGCGGCGGTCGGCATCGTCGTCCTGCTCCTGGTCGTCGTCGCCTCCTACCGGCAGACCTGCTACGCCTACCCGGGCGGCGGCGGGGCCTATGTGGTCTCCGCCGAGAACCTGGGGCAGCGGGCCGCGCTCACCGCCGCCTCCGCGCTGCTCATCGACTACGTGATGACCGTCGCCGTCTCCGTCGTCTCCGGGGTCGCCGCCATCACCTCCGCCGTCCCCTCGCTCGACGGGCACGCCGTGGCGATGTCGGTGTTCTTCGTCGCGCTGCTCGCCTGGATGAACCTGCGCGGGGTCCGCGAGTCGGGGCGCTGGTTCGCCGTCCCCACCTACGCCTTCATCGCCGTCATCTACCTGATGTTCGTCGTGGCGGCCGTCCGCATGGCGACGGGCGCGACGATCCGCGCCGAGTCCGCGGCCCTGCCCGTGGAAGAGGTCTCCGCCTACTCGGGGATCGCGCTCGTGCTGCTCGCCCTGCGGGCCTTCGCCTCCGGCTGCACCGCGCTGACCGGCGTCGAGGCCGTCAGCAACGGCGTACCGGCGTTCGCCAAGCCGAAGAGCCGCAACGCCGCCATGACGCTGGCGATCATGGGCGCGCTCTCCGTGACCATGTTCTTCGGGATCACCGTGCTCGCCATGGTGTACGAGGTCCACGTCGCGGAGGACCCCACCGAGCTCGGACTGCCTCCCGGCACCCCGATGTCCACCGCGCTCGCGCAGATCGGCCGGGCCACCTTCGGCGACTGGCACGTCCTCTTCTACGCGCTCCAGGCCGTCACCGCGGGCGTCCTCGTCCTGGCGGCCAACACCGCCTTCAACGGCTTCCCGATGCTCGCCTCGGTCCTCGGCCGGGACCGCTACGCGCCCCGGCAGCTCTTCCACCGCGGCGACCGGCTCGTCTACTCCAACGGCATCGTCCTCCTCGCGCTCGCCGCGATCGCCCTGATCGTGGCCTTCGACGCGCAGCTGACCCGCCTCATCCAGCTGTACATCATCGGCGTCTTCGTCTCCTTCACCCTTTCCCAGGCCGGGATGGTCAAGCACTGGCGGCGAGAACTCGCCAACGGAGCCACCAGAGCCAACGGAGCCACCAGAGCCAACGGAGCCACCAGAGCCAACGGAGCCACCAGAGCCATCCGCGCCGGAGCCATCCGCGCCGGAGCGACCGGAGCCACCCCCGCCGGAGCCGCCGACCGGCACAGCATCCGGCGCCGGCTCGTGATCAACGCCTTCGGTGCCTGTCTGACGGCGGTCGTCCTCGTCATCGTCCTCATCACCAAGTTCACCCACGGCGCCTGGCTGGTCGTCATCGCCATGCCCGTCCTCTACGCCGGGATGAAGGGGGTGCGGCGGCACTACGACACCGTCGCCGCCGAGGTCGCCGTCGCCCCCGGCGACCGGCCCCGCACCCTCGCCGAGAACCACGTCCTCGTCCTGGTGGCCTCCGTCAACGCGCCGAGCCTGCGGGCGCTGTCGTACGCGAAGACGCTGCGCCCCGACTCGCTCACCGCCGTCACCGTCGCCGAGGACCCGGCGGAGGCGGAGGTGCTCCGCGCGACCTGGGAGGCGCACGGCATCGACGTACCGCTGCGGGTGCTCAGCTCCCCGTACCGCTCGATCGTCCAGCCCGTCCTGCGGCACATCCGCGACGCGCCCGAGCGCACGGCGGACTCGGTGATCTCGGTGGTCATCCCCGAGTACGTGGTCGGGCACTGGTGGGAGCAGCCGCTGCACAACCAGAGCGCGCTGCGCCTCAAGACCCGTCTGCTGTTCATGAAGAACGTCGTGGTCATCGACGTCCCCTACCGGCTCGCCTCCGCCCGCGAGCTGGCCGCCGAGCGGGCCGCGGCCCGGCCGTGACCGCTGGGGGGCGTCTTGTCGATCAGGCGACAAGACACCGCCTAGAGGCTCACGGCCAGACCAGGCAGTACGGCTGGTGTCCGGCCTCGTGGAGGCGGACCGAGAAGTCCTGCCACTCGTGGAGGAGCTGGTAGACGTCGAAGGCGTCGCGCGGGCCGCCGCGGTCCGGGACCGTCGACCAGATGAAGGCGGCCGCGCCGACCGACTCCTCGCCGATCCCGCGCAGCGGGTCGACGACGGTCATCGGCAGCTTCACCACCGCGTAGTCGGGGTGCAGCACCACCAGCTCGAGCGGCGGGACCTTGTGCAGGGGCATGCCCTGGATGCCGGTCAGGACCATGGCCGCTATCGTCTCGGGCTTGATCTTGGTGAACATGCCGCCCATGCCGAGCTCGTCCCCGCCGAGCTCCTCGGGGCGCATCGAGATCGGGACCTGGGCCGCCGTGGCGCTGTTGGGCGCGCCGAAGTACTTGTACGTCACCCCCAAGCTCCGGCCCCCGGTCGCAGGGGGCGGCTCCGCAGCGGGCTCCGGCTTCGGCCGGCCCTCCGCCGAGGTGGGTTCCTCCGCACGCCGGCGCCGGTGCCTCCCCCGCCGGGCAGACTCCGGACCCAGGTCGCCCGTCCCCTCGCCCGGTCCGCCACCGCGATGCATATCTCCACCCGACTGCTTTTTCTCGGCAACACGACCCCGCCGCGCAACCCGATCATCGTGACAGTGACCTCCCCCGCGTTCGTACGGTGAAACACCTGTCCGCAAGAACGCCGTGGCCTCTGACACCATGGATTCCGTGAGCCATCCCTATGACGCCCCAGTTTCGCAGACGCGGAGGGCGAGCGCCCCGGCGTAATACAGAGGATGCTCATCACCGTCCCTCCGTTCCCGATGTCGTGCCCGAAGTCGTTCTCGCAGGTCAGGATCACAGTGCCGTATTCATACGAAGCCCCAGTCTCACAGACGCTTTTCGACCGCGCTTCCCTCGTGACGCCCGGCGGCGTGAACTCACCGGTGCGTGCCTTCCGGGCCGTGGGCGGAACGCCCCGGTTCATGGTGTCCGGTTCCGGTCCGTACCTCACCGACGCGGACGGTCGTGAGTACGTCGACCTGGTCTGCTCGTGGGGGCCGATGATCCTCGGCCACGCGCACCCCGAGGTCACGGCCGCGGTGCAGGCCGCGGTGGCCCGCGGCACCTCCTTCGGCACGCCCGGCGAGGGCGAGGTCGCGCTCGGCGAGGAGATCGTCGCGCGGATCGAGCCGGTCGAGCAGGTGCGCCTGGTCTCCTCCGGCACCGAGGCGACCATGTCGGCGATCCGGCTGGCCCGCGGTTTCACCGGGCGCGCGAAGGTCGTGAAGTTCGCGGGCTGCTACCACGGGCACGTGGACGCGCTGCTCGCCGCGGCCGGTTCGGGTCTGGCGACTTTCGGCCTTCCGGACACGCCCGGTGTGACGGGCGCGCAGGCCGGTGACACGATCGTGCTGCCGTACAACGACCTGGACGCGGTGCGGGCCGCGTTCGCCGCGCACCCGGGCGAGATCGCCTGTGTGATCACCGAGGCCTCGCCGGGCAACATGGGCGTCGTGCCGCCGGTGGAGGGCTTCAACCAGGGCCTGGCGGACCTGTGCCGGGAGAACGGCGCGCTGTACATCTCCGACGAGGTGATGACCGGTTTCCGTACGAGCCGGGCCGGCTGGTACGGCGTCGACGGTGTGAAGCCCGACCTGATGACCTTCGGCAAGGTCATGGGCGGCGGCTTCCCTGCGGCCGCGTTCGGTGGCCGTGCGGACGTGATGGGGCACCTGGCGCCGGCCGGTCCGGTCTACCAGGCGGGCACCCTCTCCGGTAACCCGGTCGCGACCGCCGCCGGCCTCGCGCAGCTGCGGCTGCTCGACGAGGCGGCCTACGAGAAGGTGAACGCGGTCTCGAAGGAGATCCAGGGCCTGGTCACGGGCGCGCTGGCCAAGGAGGGCGTGGCGCACCGGCTGCAGACCGCGTCCAACATGTTCTCGGTGTTCTTCACCGAGGACGAGGTGCGGAACTACGACGACGCGAAGAAGCAGGAGGCGTTCCGCTTCAACGCCTTCTTCCACTCGATGCTGGCCGACGGCGTGTACCTGCCGCCGTCCGCGTTCGAGTCCTGGTTCGTGTCGACCGCGCACGACGAGCGGGCGATCGAGCGGATCGCCGCCGCGCTGCCGGCCGCGGCCCGCGCCGCCGCGGAGGCCACGGCATGAGCGAGAACACCCGTGACCAGGAGCTCACCGTCGTCCACCTGATGCGGCACGGCGAGGTCCACAACCCCGACGGTGTGCTGTACGGGCGCCGGGCCGGGTACCACCTCTCGGATCTGGGCCGGCAGATGGCGGACCGGGTCGCCGAGCACCTGTCCGGCCGGGACATCACGTACGTCGTGGCGTCCCCGCTGGAGCGGGCGCAGGAGACGGCGGAGCCGATCGCCAAGGCGCACGGTCTGGATCTGGCCAGTGACGGGCGGCTGATCGAGGCGGCGAACGTCTTCGAGGGCAAGACCTTTGGTGTCGGTGACGGGGCGCTGCGCAAGCCGGCGAACTGGAAGCACCTGACCAACCCGTTCCAGCCGTCCTGGGGCGAGCCGTACGTCGAGCAGGTCGTCCGCATGATGGGCGCGCTCGACGCGGCGAAGGACGCGGCCCGCGGGCACGAGGCGGTCTGTGTCAGCCATCAGCTGCCGATCTGGATCGTCCGGAGCTTCGTGGAGAAGCGGCGGCTCTGGCACGACCCGCGGCGCCGGCAGTGCACGCTGGCCTCGCTGACCTCGTTCACGTACCGCGGCGACAAGATCGTCTCGGTCGGGTACAGCGAGCCGGCCCGGGACCTCGTCCCGGCGCACCTGCTCGCGGGCGCGAAGCCGGTGAAGGGGAAGTCGAAGGCCTTCGGCGCGTAACCCTCACAGTTCCGCCACTGGACAGCGGCGGACCCGGGGGCCACAGTTCAGGGCGATCGGATGATGATGTTCATGTCATCCGGTCGCCCTGAAATTTTTGTGCGATTTCCCGGAACCTCCGTGTTCCTCCCGGCATCTCACTCATTGTCGGTTTGGATGACGTTTCGGTCATACGTCAGCGCGAATGGGGATGTCATGCGCGGGATCAGCGGGATCAGTCGAAGGGGGCTGCTCGGGGCGGGCGTCGGGGCCGCCGCGGCGATGGGACTCGCCGCATGCAGTACCAACGGTCAGGACAAGCCGGGACGTTCCGGACCCGGTAAGGGGGGTGACGTCTCGGCGGACCCGAGCACGCCCACCCCGACCAAGGACGACGCCCGCCTCATCGGTGACGGTTCCACGGCCGACACCGGCAAGCAGCCGCACCAGCCCGACGCCCCCGTCCCGCTCGAACCCGGCCAGACCCCGCCCCAGTTCGTGATCTTCTCCTGGGACGGCGCCGGCGAGGTCGGCAACGGCCTCTTCCCGCGCTTCCTCGAACTCGCCAAGAACAACGACGCGGCGATGACCTTCTTCCTCTCCGGGATCTACCTCCTCCCCGAGTCCAAGAAGAACCTCTACCGCCCGCCGAACAACCGCGTCGGCGCCTCCGACATCGGCTACCTCACCGACGGGCACATCAAGGAGACCCTGAAGTACGTCCGGCAGGCCTGGCTCGACGGCCACGAGATCGGCACCCACTTCAACGGGCACTTCTGCGGCGGCTCCGGCTCCGTCGGCAACTGGACCCCCGCCCAGTGGCAGAGCGAGATCGACCAGGCGACGAAGTTCGTCACCGAGTGGAAGACCAACAGCGGCTGGACCGACCTCGACCCGCTGCCCTTCGACTACTCCAAGGAGCTCGTCGGCGGCCGCACCCCCTGCCTCCTCGGCCAGGACAACCTGCTCCCCACCGCCAAGCGCCTCGGCTGGCGCTACGACGCCAGCTCGCCCGGCGGCCGCCAGATGTGGCCCGCCAAGCGCCAGGGCATCTGGGACCTGCCGCTCCAGGCCGTGCCCTTCCCCGGGCACTCCTTCGAGGTCCTCTCCATGGACTACAACATGCTCGCCAACCAGTCGAAGAACACCACCAAGGGCATGCCCTCGCGCTATCCCGGCTGGCGCAAGCAGGCGGCCGAGGCGTACCTTTCCGGCTTCACGCGCGCGTACGAGTCGAATCGCGCGCCTTTCTTCATCGGCAACCACTTCGAGCAGTGGAACGGCGGCATCTACATGGACGCCGTCGAAGAGGCGCTCAAGGGAATGGCCGGAAAGAAGGACGTACGGCTCGTCTCCTTCAAGCAGTTCGTGGACTGGCTCGACGTCCAGGACCCGAAGATCCTGGAGAAACTGCGCAGCCTGGAGGTCGGTCAGCGGCCCGCCGGCGGATGGAATGCCTTCCTCAGGCCCGATTCCCCCGCCACCTCGTCCACCCCGACCGCTTAGACGATCTTGACAAGGGGCTTTCCGGGCACGTAGGGGGGTGCCCAAGATCCCCCAAACGCCCATGCGAAACTTTTCACATGAGCCTTAGCCGTGCCCCACGACGCACCCGGCGCACCCTGGTCGCCGTCGGAATGCTGTCCGCCGCCGCCCTCACGCTCTCGGCCTGCGGCGGCGACGACAACGGCAAGTCCGGCGGCGGTGGCCAGACCAACTTCGTGACCAACACGGGGGGCATCTCCACCGTCGCCAAGGGCGAGCGCACGGCCCCGAAGGACATCGCCGGCGAAACCCTCGATGGCAAGCGGCTCGACGTCGCCGACCTCAAGGGCAAGGTCGTCGTCCTCAACGTCTGGGGCTCCTGGTGCAGCCCCTGCCGCGCCGAGGCCAAGCACTTCGCGAAGGTCGCCACGGACCTCAAGGGGCAGGACGTCGAGTTCGTCGGCCTCAACACCCGCGACCCCAACAAGCAGCCCGCGATCGCCTTCGAAGAGGACTACGGGATCCCCTACCCGAGCCTCTACGACCCGCAGGGCAAGCTCATCCTCTTCGGCTTCCCCAAGGGCACGCTGAACCCGCAGGCGATCCCCTCCACCGTCGTCCTCGACAAGGAGGGCAAGATCGCCGCCCGCTCCCTCATGGCGCTCGACGAGAAGAAGCTCCGGTCGATGATCGAGCCCCTCCTCAAGGAGAAGTGAGCCCGTGAACGAGACGGTCACCAGCGGAGCCCTGCTGCTCGCCCTGCCCCTCGCGGTGCTCGGCGGCCTCGTCTCCTTCTTCTCGCCGTGCGTGCTCCCGCTCGTCCCCGGCTACCTCTCGTACGTGACGGGGGTCACCGGCACCGACCTCGCCGAGAGCCGCCGCGGCCGGATGACCGCCGGTGCCGTCCTCTTCGTCCTCGGCTTCACCGCCGTGTTCGTCTCCGGCGGCGCGCTCTTCGGCTACTTCGGGTCGACGCTCCAGGAGTACCGCGAGACGCTCACCACGGTCCTCGGCGTGCTCATGATCCTCATGGGCGTGTTCTTCCTGGGCCTGATGCCCTGGTTCACCCAGCGGGAGTTCCGCTTCCACAAGAAGCCCGTCGCCGGACTCATCGGCGCCCCGCTGCTCGGCGCGCTCTTCGGCATCGGCTGGACCCCGTGCATCGGCCCGACCCTCGCCTCCGTCAACGCCCTCGCCCTGGAGCAGGCCAGCGCAGGACGCGGGGCGGTCCTCGCCTTCGCGTACTGCCTCGGCCTCGGCGTACCGTTCGTGCTCGCCGCCATCGCCTTCCGCAAGGCGCTCGGCGCGTTCGGCTGGGTGAAGAAGCACTATGTGTGGGTCATGCGGATCGGCGGCGGCATGATGATCGTCACCGGTGTCCTGCTCCTGACGGGCGCGTGGGACAGCATGGTGGCCACGATGCAGGGCTGGTCCAGCGGTTTCACGGTGGGGATCTGAGTTCCATGAGCAAGACCGATACGACGGAACAGCAGGAGAGCCTCGGCAGCGCCGGGGCGCAACTGTCGACCGCCCCCCAGGAGGACACCGTCGTCGGCGGCCCCACCCTCGGGGTCGTCGGCTGGATCCGCTGGTTCTGGCGGCAGCTGACCTCCATGCGGGTCGCGCTGATCCTGCTGTTCATGCTCTCCCTGGGCGCCGTCCCCGGCTCCCTCATCCCGCAGACCAGCGCGGACGAGCTGAAGGTGCAGACCTTCAAGGACGCCCACACGACGCTCACCCCGCTGTACGAGAAGCTCCAGTTCTTCGACGTCTACAGCTCGGTGTGGTTCTCCGCGATCTACATCCTGCTGTTCGTCTCCCTCATCGGCTGCATCCTGCCCCGCAGCTGGCAGTTCGTCGGACAGCTCCGCAGCCGCCCGCCGGGCGCCCCCCGGCGCCTCGACCGGCTCCCCGCGTACACCACCTGGCGCACCGAGGCCGAGCCCGAGCAGGTCCGCGAGGCCGCGCTCACCGTCCTCAAGGGCCGCCGCTTCCGCGCCCACACGGCCGAGAACGCGGTCGCGGCCGAGAAGGGCTACCTCCGCGAGGCCGGGAACCTGGCCTTCCACGTCGCCCTGATCGTGATGCTCGTCGCCTTCGCCTGGGGCCAGCTCTTCAAGTCCGAGGGCGGCAAGCTGATCGTCGAGGGCGACGGCTTCTCCAACACGCTCACCCAGTACGACGACTTCAAGTCCGGCTCCCAGTTCGGCACCGACGAGCTGGAGCCGTTCAGCTTCAAGCTGGAGTCCTTCAACGGCACGTACGAGAAGAACGGCCCCCAGCGCGGCACCCCGCGCACCTTCGAGGCGGCCGTCAGCTACTCGCAGGGCGGCGCCGACAAGAAGGCGGTCATCAAGGTCAACGAGCCGCTGAAGGTGGGCGACTCCAAGGTCTATCTGATCGCCCACGGGTACGCGCCCGTCGTCACCGTCAAGGACGGCCGCGGCAAGACCGTCTTCCACGGCGCCGTGCCGCTGCTGCCGATCGACAACAACATCACGTCGACCGGCGCGATCAAGGTCATGGACGGCTACCGCGACAAGAACGGCAAGAAGGAGCAGCTGGGCTTCCAGGCCTTCTTCGTGCCGACGTTCGCGGGCGCCGGCAAGGGCACGATGTTCTCGCAGTTCCCCGCGCTCGACTTCCCGGTCATGGCGCTCACCGGCTTCCACGGCGACCTGCGCGTGAACTCCGGCCTGCCGCAGAACGTGTACCAGCTCGACTCCTCCAAGATGAAGCAGTTCGACGTCACGGGCGGCACCGGCAAGGCCAACCGCCTGCTGCCGGGCGAGACCATGACGCTGCCCGACGGTGCCGGCTCGATCACCTTCGAGAAGGACATCAAGGAGTGGGCGAGCTTCCAGATCTCGCAGCAGCCCGGCAACGGGCTCGCCCTCACCGGCGCGATCGCCGCGATCGCGGGTCTGACAGGTTCGCTGTTCATCCAGCGGCGCCGGGTCTGGGTCCGGGCCGTGCGCGGTGAGGACGGCGTGACCGTCGTCGAGATGGCCGGGCTCGGCCGGAGCGAGTCCGCCAAGCTGCCGGAGGAGCTGGGCGACCTCGCCCTCGCCCTCACGGCACAGGCCCCGCCGACGGCCTCAGTACCGGAACCCGCGGAAGAACCCGCAGAAGACCCTGCCCCTTCTGGAGAGGCCGACAAGTGATCCTCGCCGCCACGACCAACGAGAGCCTGGCGCGGATGAGCGACCTGCTCATCTACTCCTCGATGGCCGTCTACACCCTGGCCTTCTTCGCCCACATCGCCGAGTGGGTGTTCGGCAGCCGCAGCAAGGTCGGCCGCACCGCCGCCGCCCTCACGCAGCAGGCCTCCGCCGCCCCGGCCGCCGCCGTGACCGTGCAGGTCAAGCAGGCCGGCGGCACCGCCGTCCTCGACAAGCCGAAGGTCGTCACGCGCTCCGCGGCCGGCACCCGTGACGTGCCGGACGGTCCCGGCGCGGCCGGCGGCACGGTCAAGGGCGATCTGTACGGCCGCATCGCCGTCTCGCTCACCGTCCTCGCCTTCGCGATCGAGGCGGCGGGCGTGGTCTCGCGGGCGCTCTCCGTGCAGCGGGCCCCCTGGGGCAACATGTACGAGTTCTCCACCACCTTCTCGACGGTGGCGGTCGGCGCGTACCTCGGCTTCCTCCTCGCGAAGAAGAACGTCCGCTGGATCGGCCTCCCCCTGGTCACCACCGTCCTGCTCGACCTGGGCATGGCCGTCACCTGGCTGAAGACCCCCAGCGACCAGCTGGTCCCGGCGCTCGACTCGTACTGGCTGTGGATCCACGTCTCGACCGCGATCTTCTGCGGCGCGGTCTTCTACCTCGGCGCCGTCGCGACCCTGCTGTACCTCTTCCGCGACTCGTACGAGAACAAGCTCGCGAGCGGCGGCAACCCGGGCTCCTTCGCCCGCTCCGTCCTGGAGCGGCTGCCCGCCGCGGCCTCGCTCGACAAGTTCGCCTACCGGGTCAACGCGGCCGTCTTCCCGCTCTGGACCTTCACGATCATCGCCGGCGCGATCTGGGCCGGCGACGCGTGGGGCCGCTACTGGGGCTGGGACGCCAAGGAGGTCTGGTCCTTCATCACCTGGGTCGGTTACGCGGCGTACCTGCACGCGCGCGCGACGGCCGGGTGGAAGGGGCGGAAGGCCGCGTACATCGCGCTCATCGCCTTCGGCTGCTTCCTCTTCAACTACTACGGCGTCAACATCTTCGTCAGCAGCAAGCACTCGTACGCGGGCGTCTGAGCCGCTGAGCTGGCACCGGGCCTGCCCCGGGGTGACGCTGGAGGTATGAGCGAGATCCCCCGGGGCAGGAGCGAGACCCACGACGGCGACGCGCACCTGCTGCGGTTCGTGGTGGACCTTCCGCATCCGGTACCGCTGGTCTGGGCGGCCGTCGCCTCGCCCGAGGGCCTGCCGGGCTGGCTCTGCGAGGCGGATCCGCTGGAGCCGCGGCTGGGCGGGAAGGTCACCCTCCGCTGGCTCAACAGTGACACGGAGGTCTCCGGGCAGGTGACCGCCTGGGACCCCGATGTCGTGGCCGAGTACACGGTCGGCCCTCCGCACGGGCGGATCCGGTTCCATCTGGAACCGGGGTCCGACGGCGGGGGGTCGACCGTGCTGCGTTTCACGAACGAGTTCCGCGGGTCGACGGAGTACCGGCTGGACTGCCTCGCCGGGTGGCACGACCACCTGGAGCGGCTCGTCGCGGCGCTGGACGGTCACCCCACGGACTGGCGTGACTGGTCGCCCGAGCACTGGCAGCACCTCCGGGAGCTGTACGCCCGGGACGAAGAGCCCTGGCCCAAGTGGGAGCCGTAGGCTCACCCCCGCTTCGGCGGTAGGCAGGTGTCCGTCGGGGGGTTCCCCTCCGGCCAGGCCATCTGGACGAAGCGCTGGGTGCCGGACTGGGTCAGTTCCACGATCGGGACCGCCTTGTTGTACGGGTTCCCGTAGTTGTCCAGGCAGATCCAGCCGCTCGCGCCCTCCACCCGCAGCGAGCCCTTGACCTGCGGCCACTGCGTGCCGACGTCCTCCTTCGACGGGTACGCCGCGCCCTCCGGGGTGGCCTGGCGGATCGCGTGGACCGCCGTCGCCATCGCGTCGTACGCGATGATCGCCTGGCCGTCCGCGAGCGCCACCGGCCGGTCCTTCGGGGCGGCCTTGGCGATGTCCTGCACGAAGTCGGCGTACGCCTGCTCGGAGCCGCCCGTCCGGGGGACCGCCCGCCCGGGCGCCGGCTTCCAGGCGTCGGGGTGGGCGAGCGCCGCGTACCGCACGGTCAGCCTGCCCTGGAGGGCCTTCCGGTCGAGCTTCTCGTCCGCGCCCAGGTACGAGCCCTCGTCGCCGGTCAGGACGGTGAAGGCGCGGTCGACGCAGCCGCGGTCGCCGAGCGCGTTGATGAACTGGCGCAGCTGGGTGTGGCGGCCCGCGAAGAAGACGGTCTCGGCGCGGGTGTCGCAGATCAGATGGGTGATGTTGGTGAAGGTGTTGGCCGTCGTGCCCTCCTGGGTGGGGTCGGCGGCGGAGGTGAACTCCTGCGGCTCCAGGGGCGCGTTCTTGAGGGACGCGGCGAAGGCGGCCTTGAGGGTGTCGACGTAGTGGTCGCCGCTGCGGGTGTCCTGGACGAGGAGCGCCTTCGCGGCGTCGACGCGGCCGAAGTGGGCGAGGGCCTTGGCCTCGTCGCCGTTGGTGGGGGAGACGCGGGCGAGGCCGGGGTAGGGCTTGCGGCCGGGGCCGTTGGCGATGTCGTCGGCGGTGATGGTGGTGCCGACGACGGCCACCTTGGCCCGGGTGAGGGCGGTGACGGCCTCGCGCATCTCGGTGGAGGAGGTGGCGATGCCGGAGACGGCCCGCAGTCGTTCGGGGCCGTCGGCCATGGCGACGAGCTGGTCGACGGTGGTGCGCCAGTGGGCGTTGCCCTGGCCGGTGTTGGCGAGGACGAGGCGGATGGTGGGCCGCCGGCCGTTGGACTCCTGGTTGGCCCGGCGCTGGTAGGCGTACGCGCCCTGGACCTCGTGCAGGACCTTGATCCGCATGCCGGCGTCGGTGGAGGTCAGGGGGAGGAGGACGGCGACGGTGACGTACTCGCCGTCCTTCAGGGTGTCGTTCTCGGCGCGGATGGTCCCGGCGATGTCCTTGAGGTCGGCGAAGCCGAAGTCGTGGCCGGTGCCGTTGACGCCGACGCATTCCTCGCTGTCGACGGGGCGGGCCACCCCCTCGGCGCAGGAACGGTTTTCCGGCTGGGTGAGCCGGGCGAAGCCGTAACCGCCGAGGCCGAGGACGACGGCGGCGGTGACGAGGGAGGCGACGAGCTTCTGGCGGGGGGTGCGGACGCGCCGGCGCAGTCGGCGGGTGAAGGGGTCGGGCATGGCGTCAGACTCCGTTCTCACGGGCCGGCGGCAGCGACAGCTCCCGCCAGGCACGGATGTCGCGCGGCCACTGGCCCGCCGCGTCCCAGAGTGAACCGCTGCCCGTCAGATGGCGGCCGGAGAGCCGGCGCAACTCGTGCGCGAGCAGGTCGGCGACCTCGTCGTCGGGCAGTGCGAGCGGATCGGTGAGCAGCCATACGGCGTGCAGCAGGCGCCGTACGGAGAGGTGGAGCGCGGTGGTGTCCGGGTCGAGGCCGTCGGGCAGGGCGCCGGCCGGCTCCTCGCCGAGGGCGACGGCACGGCGCGGGTCGGGGCCGGGCCGGCCGCGCTCGCGGGGGTACGGGGCGGCGGCGATGAACCGGAGCCGGCCGAGCCAGCCGAGGACGTCCTGCCGGGGGAAGGTCTCCCGCAGGTGGGTGACGGCCTCCTCGGCGCGGCCGAGGGCGAGGGCGTGGTGGAGGCGATACGGGCCGGGGGCCGGGCCGTAGTGCCGGTAGAGGGTCTCGTGGACGGCGTGCCAGGCGGCGTACCGCGGATGGTCGCCGTCCTCGAAGCGGAGCCGGTGAAGGAGCAGCGCCCGCAGCAGCGGGTCGGCGACGAAGTGGGCGGGGCCCTCGCCCCAGTCCTCGGCGCGCAGCTGGTCGCGGACCCGCAGCGCCACGTCCCCGTCCAGGGACTCGCCCTGGAGCCGGGCGTGGGCGAGCATCCGGGCGGACTCCTCGTCGTGGGTCGCGGCGAGCACGGCGTACGGCCCCGGCCTGCGCACCGGCAGGAGTTCGGCGAGGAGCGTGGGGGCGACGGGCACCGGCGGGGCGTCCTCGCGCAGCTCCACGGTGAGGTCGAGGAGCCCGCCGGGGGTGAGGCCGGCCCGCTGGTCGGCGGGGGTCTGGCGGACGGCCTGGCCGAGGAGGGCCACGCCGAGGGGGCGGCCGCCGGTCAGCCGGTGGACGGCGCGGGCGAGTTCGGCGTGGGTGCGGCCCGCCGGGTCGTGGCGGTCGAAGGTGGTGCGGGTCTGGGCGGGGGAGAGCGGGGTCAGTTCGACGGCGAGGATGCCGGAGCCGACGCTCGCCCCGCGCGGGCACGGCGCCCGGTGCGCGGTCTCCGGCAGCCGGGTGCGGGTGGCCTGGCGCAGGCCCTCGTGGTCGCGGACCCGGGAGCCGGCGAGGACGACGACCTTGTCGCGGCGGTCCTCGGCGGCGCGGGCGCGCAGGATCGGCTCGACGAGCTGCCGGCCGAGCGGCTCGTGCGCGTTGTCGAGGAGGAGCAGGGGCCTGCCGACGCGGCTGCCGCGCCGGAGGCCGGTGTAGGCGGTCAGCAGGTCCTCGGTGAGGGCGCCGACGAGGAAGTCCTCGGCCTCGCGGCGGCGCCTGCCGCCCTGCTCGAAGTCGACGGCGAGCTGCTGGAGTCCGGCCTTGCCGCGCCCGCCGGCGTTGCGGTAGCTGCCGTACCAGCTCTCGGAGGAGCGCTGGAGCCGGCCGAACACCTCCTCCAGGACGGTCTCCACGGTCGCCTCGGCGAGCAGCCCGGCGAGCGGGGCGGCGGCGTCGGCGAAGGTGGCGGCGAGCTTGGCGAGGACCTTGCCGACCCAGTTGGCGGCGGCGCCGCGGG
This sequence comes from Streptomyces sp. NPDC055815, assembly GCF_053616475.1. Classification (NCBI taxonomy): domain Bacteria; kingdom Bacillati; phylum Actinomycetota; class Actinomycetes; order Kitasatosporales; family Streptomycetaceae; genus Streptomyces; species Streptomyces sp. NPDC055815. Next base: position 35,225 of record NZ_JBSHDU010000028.1, read on the forward strand.
TCGCGTCCACGGTCGCGAGGAGCGGCCCGAGCCGCTGGAGGTCGCGCCGGGCCCGCTCGTCGTCCTCCTGGGACCAGCCGAGCGCGGCGACCGCGACCAGGCCGAGCGAGAGCCGGGGGAACCGTACGGGCCGGGCGCCGAGGACCTTCGGTGACAGCTGGACGGCCAGTTCGGAGAGGGCGCCGGTGAGCGGTGTCCAGCCGGGGCCGTGGTCGGAGGGCGGTTCGAGGTGGGCGCAGTCGAGGAGTGCGAGCGGGGTGTAGCCCTTGTAGCGGTTGCGGACCTCCTTGAGCAGGGCGGTCTTCCCCATGCCGCGCCCGCCGGTGAAGACGGTGACCGGCGGGTCGTCCCCGTGCTCGTACGCGACGCGCGCCGCCCCCTTGGCGGTGAGTCCGACGAGCCGCGCGACGAGGCCGCCGTCGTCCAGGACCGCCTCGCGGCCGTACAGCTCTCTGTCCACCCGCAACCCCCCTGCTTCCCCATGAGATGCGCCCCGTCACATCGTCAATTCCAGGATATCGACAGGGTGTTGGGAAGTAGCCAGGCTTTTCGTTCTTCTCTTCGGCGGGTGTTCAGGGACAGAAGGGGCCATGGCCCTTTGGGGCCAGCCGGAAGCTGTTCCGTAGGCCGTCGGGGCCGCGCAGGATAGTGATCGCCGCCGGGGAAGCCCGACGGAGCGAGAGGCTCCAGCCTCCCGCCGGAACCCGCTCGCGCATCCTTCTCACCGGAGATCTGTCATGTCTATGTCACGGAAGCGTCGGTCCCGCCACGCCGTTCTCGCCGGCGCCGGCCTCCTCGCCGCGGCCGCCGTCTACGGCGTGAGCCAGCAGGCCATCGCCTCCGCGACCGACGCCCCGACCGCCGCCGCGGCGGCCCCGGCCACCACCCGGACGGCGGCCCCCGAGGCCAAGGCGACCCCGAGCGCCACGGTCACCGCCACCAAGGCTCCCGTACGGACGAAGACGCCGGCGCGGACGACGGCACCGACGACCGCCCCGGCCGCTCCCCGACCGGCCGCGACGCCCAGCACCCCCGCGAGCGGCGAGAAGCCCGCCCCGGCCCTCGACCCGGTCCGACTCCCCGACAGCGCCCGCCAGCAGTGGAAGCCCATGGGCGAGGTCAAGTCCCTCCCGCTCAGCGGGGAGTTCCAGCTCAACGAGTGCGTCTCCCTCGACCGCGCCACCGCCTGGCACCAGCAGGGCTTCCTTGGCACCACCCGCGACATCGTCGCCGTCCAGGACACCCTCACCTTCCCCGACGAGGCCACCGCGAAGGCCGCGTACCGCGCCACCGTCGACGCGATGAACACCTGCGAGGCCACCAGCCGCGCACTCCAGAAGCAGAACGCCCTGCCCCAGGACGCCGCCGTGCGCCGGACGGCGACGACCGCCGACGGCACGGCCTGGCAGCGCCGCTGGACCGGCGTCCAGGGCCTCTCGGCCCCCGGCGACCAGGCCAACCACGTCTACGCCGTCCAGCACGGCCGGGACCTCGCGCTCCTGCACTTCGACGAGGTGGCCTCCGAAGCCGCCGCGCCCTCCTACGACTTCCGAGGGGACACCGCCGTCCTGCGGACCCTCGGCGCACAGCTCGACAAGTGATCCCGAGCGGATCAGCCCCCTTCCCCACCCCTTTCCAGGAGACACCTGTGTCCATCAAGCGTTCCGTCGTCCGCACCGCCGCCACCCTCGCCCTCGCGGGCCTCGCCGGCGCCGCCCTCACCGCCGCGCCCGCCCAGGCCGCCGCGCCCGCCCTGACCACGACCCTCGCGGCCGCCACGGTCTCCTCCTCGACGACCGGTGGCTACATCACGAGAAGCGAGATCATCGAGCGCGCCAAGTACTGGCTCGGCAAGAACCTCACGTACAACCAGGGCGGCTCGTACCCCGACTCGGACGGCGCGTACTACCGCACGGACTGTTCCGGCTACGTGTCGATGGCCTGGCACCTGGCCACCCCCGGCCTCAACACCGTCGGCATCGCGGACAGCGCCGACACGTACGAGATCTCCCGCAGCCAGCTGAAGGCCGGTGACGTCCTCAACAGCTACTACGACCACGTCATCCTCTTCGACAAGTGGGACGACGCCGCGCACACCACGTTCTCGTACTACAGCTTCGGCTCGACCCCGGTGAAGCACATCACCGGCATGTCCATCAACGCCTCCACCATCGACGGCCACCCCAACGGCGACTACAAGGCCCTCCGCTACAAGAAGGCCATCGACGGCGGCTCCGACGGCATCGGCATGTGGGACCCCTCGAACCACTACTTCCACCTGCGGAACGCCGCCAACGCGGGCGGCAACGACGCCGGCGACTTCGTGTTCGGCGCCACGGGCATGGTCCCGCTCAGCGGCGACTGGGACGGCGTCGGCACCGACGGCGTCGGCATGTACGACCCGTCGACCCACATGTTCTACCTGCGCAACTCCGCCAACGCCGGCGGCAACAGCTACGAGGTCAACTTCGGCTCCATCGGCGACATCCCGGTCATGGGCGACTGGGACGGCAACGGCACGGTCACCGTCGGCGTGTGGCGCCCGTCGAACCACACCTTCTACCTGAAGAACTCCAACACCAGCGGTGTGGCGGACAAGTCCTTCGTCTACGGCGGCGAGGGCATGATCCCGCTGGCCGGTGACTGGGACGGCGTCGGTGCGGACGGCATCGGCATGTACGACCCGGCCACCCGCAAGGTCTACCTGCGCAACGCCACCAACGCCGGCGGCAACGACTTCGAGTTCGTGTACGGCACCGTCGGCCACAAGCCGGTCGTGGGCGACTTCGACGGCGACGGCAAGGACACGGTCGCGGTGTGGATGCCGAACACCCACGTCTTCTCCATCAACAACCAGAACACGAACAACGTCGCCGACTACGAGTTCAACTTCGGCGGAGACGGCATGATCCCGGTCGCCGGCGACTGGGACGGCAAGTAGGACCCCCGGGCCTGCCCGACAGGCCCCACGGCGGCGCCGGGCCCCCCGTCCCGGCGCCGCCGCCCCGTGCCTCCTTCCTCCCTCCCACGCACCGAGGTCTCGCCATGAACTCCCTCTCCTCCCGTCTGTCCACGCTCGCCCTCGCCGCGGGCACCCTCCTCGCCTCCCTGACGCTCGGCGCGGGCCAGGCCGGCGCCGCCTCCGTCGCCACCTGGGACAAGCTCGCCCAGTGCGAGAGCGGCGGCGACTGGGCCGAGGACGGCGCCCCGTACTACGGCGGCATCCAGTTCAGCCTGAGCACCTGGCAGGCTATGGGCGGCACCCAGTACGCCGCGTACCCGAACCAGGCGACCCGCGAGGAGCAGATCCTCGTCGGCGAGAAGCTCCTCGACCTGTACGGCGAGAGCCAGTGGCCCAACTGCGGCCCCCAGGTAGGCCTCGGCTCCGACCCCGCCGACCCGGTCTTCGCCCGCCAGGACGGCATCGGCATGTGGGACCCGTCGAACCACTACTTCCACCTGCGGAACACCGCCAACGCGGGCGGCAACGACGCAGGCGACTTCGTCTTCGGCGCCACGGGCATGAAGCCGCTCACGGGCAACTGGGACGGGGTCGGCGGCGACGGCGTCGGCATGTTCGACCCGGCCACGCACACCTTCTACCTGCGCAACTCGCCCAACGCGGGCGGCAACAGCTACGAGGTCAGCTTCGGCAGCCTCGGCGACATCCCGGTCGTCGGCGACTGGGACGGCAACGGCACCGACACCATCGGCGTCTGGCGCCCCTCGAACCACACCTTCTACCTGCGCAACTCGAACACCGCCGGCGCCGCCGAGAAGGTCTTCGTCTACGGCGGCGACGGCATGATCCCGCTGGCCGGCGACTGGGACGGCATCGGCGGAAGCGGCGTCGGCATGTACGACCCCGCCACCCGCAAGGTCTACCTCCGCAACGCGCCGAACTCCGGCGGGAACGACCACGAGTTCGTGTACGGCACCGTCGGCCACAAGCCGGTCGTCGGCGACTTCGACCGGGACGGCAAGGACACGGTCGCGGTGTGGCTGCCCAGCAGCCACGTCTTCTCGATCAACAACCAGAACACGAACAACGACGCCGACTACGAGTTCAACTTCGGCGGAGACGGCATGATCCCGGTCGTCGGCGACTGGGACGGCAAGTAGCCCCTAGGGCAGCCACCCCCGCTGGACCGCGCGCACGCCCGCCTCGAAGCGGCTGCGCGCGCCCAGGCGTTCCATGAGCAGGGTCGCCGTCCGGCGGGCGGTCCGGTGGGAGACGCCGAGGCGCTTGGCGATCGCCTCGTCCGTGAGACCGCTCGCGAGCAGCCGCAGCGTGGTGGCCTCGGTGTCGGTGAGCTCGCCTTCCTCCTCGTTCACCGGCTCGCCCAGCGGCTTCGCGCCCTCCCACACCGTCTCGAAGAGGGCGCAGAGCGCGGTGACGGTCCCCTGGCCGGTGATGACCACCGCACCGGCCGCCGAATCGTCACTGCTGACCGGCATCACCGCGGTCTCACGGTCGATGATGATCAGCCGCACCGGCAGGGTGGCGACGGTACGGGCCTGCCGGCCGAGACCGCCGAGCCACTCCGCGTACGCCATGGTGTGCGGGCTGTTGCGGATGCTGTCCAGATAGACCGTCCGCATCCGGACCCCGCGCTCCAGGAGGGCGAGGTCCAGCGGCTTCGAGGCCTCCAGGTTGTCCGGCGACTGCGCGCCCTCGGGAGCGAAGATCATCACCTCGTCCCGGACCTGCCGGTGCAGCGAGGCCAGCCGGTCGCGGATCTCGTCCAGGCCGATCAGGTGCTCGACCCCCGGTTCCGGGGTCTGCGGACGCAGCTGCGTGTACTCGGCGATGAGCTGCGCGGCGGCGGCGCGGCTCTCCTCGACCCGCTGCTGCTGGGCGAGGAGGTCGGCCTGCTGGCGGGCGAGCAGCAGCTCGAGGCCCACGTCGGGGCTCACCGCGCGCAGCGTCCCGGGAGAGTCGTACGAGGAGCGGACCAGGCCGATCTCACTGAGCCGGTCGAGAGCTTCCCGTACGTCCTCCTCGGCGAATCCGGTCCGTCTTCCCAGCGCGACGACCCCGTCGCCCGGATACGCCAGCATGGCGCGGTAGACGGACTCGGTCTTCTGGTCCAGTCCCAACAGCGTGAGCATCCTGGAGGCCCCCCCTCGCACGATGGTTGATCACAGGGATCGTCGCACGACGTCCGTGATCTTGGCGGACCGGTGGGCAGGTTGGCCGTTTCCGTCCAAGGCTGGAAGGGTCCATCGGGAGTTGTCGTGGATTACCTCCCGGCTTGACACCCTGGATCCCATGTACCTGATCCACGCCCAACTCGCCTCACCCGCAGGAATGTTGATGCCCTGCGACGCCGCCACCAAAGCCCTGGGCCTCGCCCGCCCCGAGGAGGGCGTCGAGCACGTCAGCGCCCATGCGCACGGGCCCCGCGGCCCCGTCCTCGGGGTCTATCTCCTCGCGGACTCGCTGGCCCAGGCCGAGGCCCGGGCGGCGGCGCTCTGCGAGCGGCTGCTGACCCGGCACCCGGGCTTCACGGGCTGGTCGCTGCGGAGGGCGGAAGCGGCCTTCCTGGCCCCATTGGGCCATGGACTCTTGGGGCCACCCGGCAGGCCTACCGGGGGCCCGGCCGGACGAGCAGAGTAGGACGTGCCGAAGGGGCGAGGAGCTCCGGAGGCGACCACCGGCCCGCACCACCGCGGGGTACGAGGCCGGACCCGATCCCTACGCCGTGCCCCCCGAAAGGTTCCTCCCATGACCAGCACCCGTATCGCCCGGACCACCGCGGTTCTCGTCTGCGCCGTCGCCGCCCTCCTGCTCCCCTCGGTGGCCGCGGAGGCCGCCCAGGACCAGCCGGTCCAGATCTCCGCGTCGGCACAGACCGCCACCGGCACCGGCACGGGCACCGGCACCGACGACTTCGGCTGGCAGTAGGCCCGGGGCATGTCAGCCCGGGACACGTCAGTCCGGGCACGTCAGTCGGCGGCGATGGCATCCAGCTGGGCCCGCAGATAGCGGTGCGACTCGATGCCGTGGATGGTCGTCCCCGGCGTGCACTCGTAGAAGTACACCAGCGACATCAGCTCCTCGGCGGGCGCGTCCGCCGGCGGCGGCAGCACCCGGTGCCGCCCCGAACGCCACCGCCCTCCCGTCCAGCCCGCCATCAGATCACCGATGTTGACGGTGAACGCGGCGGGATCGTACGGAGCGTCCTGCCAGCCCCCGGCATCGGTGAACACCTGAAGACCGCCCTTCCCCGCCTCCCGGTCGAGGACGGTGACCGTGCCGAAGTCCGTGTGCGGTCCGATGCGGAACTGTCCCGGCTCCGGATCACCGGTCCGCTCCCGCCCCGGATACCAGTTCACGTTGAAACCGAAGGTGGGATGCCCGGTGTGCCGGGTGAAGAAGTCCCGCTCCTCGCCGAGCGCGACACCGAGCAGATCGAGCACCCGGTCGGAAAGCGCCTTCATGGCGACGAGGTAGCTCTCGACGAGCGGCTTGAGCTCGGGAACCTCCGCGGGCCACGTATTGGGCAGGAACCACTCCGCGTCCACGGCGGGATCCCCGGTCGGCTCCTCGGCCGCGAAGGAGAGCGACTCCTTCAGATCGGGCGGGGTCGCCGTACCCTCCGCGTACCCGTTGGCCTCCGCCCCCGGCCCGAGCCACCCGCGCCCGCCGACCCGGACGGCGTACGACTCCTTGACGGCGGCGGGCAGATGGAAGAACCGCCGGGCGACGTCCCGGATCTCCGCCCGCAGCCCGGCATCCACACCATGCCCGGTGACGAGCAGGAACCCGGCCTCGCGCAGGGCACGGTCGACGGCGGGCAGTTGCGGCGCCGGATCGCGGCCGAGGTCGATGACCGGCAGGTCGGCTTCACTCATCTCCGATGTCCTCGCTCCACAGCGCCGGGTTCTTCTCGATGAAGGTCCGCATCAGCTCGACGCACTCGGGATCACCGAGCACGACGACCTCGACCCCGTGCTCCGCGAGCCACTCGTGCCCGCCGTGGAAGGTCTCGGCCTCCCCGACGACCACCCGGGAGATCCCGAACTGCCGCACGAGCCCGGAGCAGTACCAGCAGGGCGACAGGGTCGTGACCATCGTCGTCCCCCGGTACGAGCGCTGCCGGCCGGCGTCCCGGAAGGCGGCGGTCTCGGCGTGCGCGGACGGGTCCCCGTCCTGCACGCGCCGATTGTGCCCGCGCCCCAGCAGCACCCCATCGGCCCCGTACAGCGCGGCCCCGATCGGAATCCCACCCTCACCAAGCCCGGCCCGGGCTTCGTCGAGGGCGGTCCCGAGCCACCGCCGCGCCAGTTCCAGATCCATACGGGGAGCCTTCCCCGCCGGGGAGCCGGCCTCACGCGACCGCGTCGGACTCCTCCTCGTAGGGGAAGCGGGCGAGGGGGGCCTCGGTCTGGAAGAAGGTCTTCGCGTGGATCAGGGCCTGCTCGTCCTCGCGTATCTGGCCGGGGCGGGAGGCGCTTCCCTTCAGTACTCCGCCGAAGTGCATCCGAAGGTAGGCCGCCGAGTGGTTCAGGGTCGTCACCAGGCCGTCCGCGACCTCGTGCTCGTCGTGGGCCATCGCCGTCACTCCCCAGAGCGTCCGGCCCGCCATGCGCTCCTTGAAGTCCGAGCCGGGCACGTTCAGCCAGCCCGACCAGTAGTCCAGATAGCGCTTGGTCTGCGCGGAGAGGCTGTACCAGTACAGGGGCGAGACGATCACGATGTCGGTGGCCTCCACCGTGGCCCGCAGCAGCTCCTCCTCCACCTCGTCCGCCTGCCGGCCGGCGGTCTCGTGCCGGCCGTCCTGGAAGTCCCGCAGGGCGAGCCCGTTCAGGTCCACCCAGTGCTGCGGGACGTCCGGGGGCAGGTGCGCGGCGGCCGCGCGGGCCAGGATCTCGGAGTTGCCGTCGGCGCGGGAGCTGCCGAGGACGAAGAGGAACGAGCGGTCCTTGTCATGTGCGGCGTCGGGGGTCGTCATGTCTGCTCCGGTGTCAGTCTCCAAGGGTGTCCCGGTGCCAACTCCGGTCCGCCCGCCGGTATTCCGGGCCTCCATCGGCTCCCGCGATCGGGCCCATCGGCAGGACGCCCCACTGGCCCGTGGACCCGTCCCGGGCTCCGTTCGTAGCGTCGTTCCCATGAGAAACGAGACCAGGGGAACCCTTGAACTGACCCTCGCCATGGTGCTCTCCGGCACCCTCGGCGTCTTCGTCGTCGAGTCCGGCGCCTCGCCCTTCGAGGTGGTGTTCTACCGCTGCCTCTTCGGGGCCGTCGCCCTCGGCGCCTACAGCCTCGTCCGGGGCTTCTTCACCGGGCACGGTTTCACCGCGAGGAAGCTGGGCCTCGCGGCGCTCGGCGGGGTGTTCATCGTCTTCAACTGGGTGTTCCTCTTCGAGGCCTACGCGGCGACCTCCATCTCCCTCGCCACCGTCGTCTACCACACCCAGCCGTTCTTCCTCGTGCTCCTCGGGGCCGTCCTCCTGAAGGAGCGGATCTCCCGGGCCAAGCTCGGATGGCTCGCCCTCGCGTTCGGCGGGCTCGTGCTCGTGTCCGGTGTGCGGCCCGGTGACACCGGCTCCCTCGCCGGGCTCGGGTTCGCCCTCGCCGCCGCCGTCCTCTACGCCCTCGCCACCTTCGTCACCAAGCGCGTCACCGGCGTGCGGCCCCATCTGATCGCCCTCGTCCAGGTGCTCGTCGGGATGCCCCTGCTGCTGCCCTTCGTCGACTTCGGGGGAGTCGGCGGGGGCGGCTGGGGCTGGCTCGTCGGGCTCGGGTTCATCCACACCGGGCTGATGTACGTGCTCATGTACGCCGCCTACGCCAAGCTCCCCACCAGCAAGATCGCCGTCCTCGCCTTCACCTACCCCGCCGTCGCCATGGGCGTCGACTGGGCGGTGTACGGGCATCACATCGGGCTCGTCCAGGCGCTCGGCGTTCCGCTGATCGTGCTGGCCAGCCTCAAGGTCACCCTCGCTGCTCGGACACCAGCCGCCGCGCCTGCTCCACGAACAGCCGCACATGCGCCGGAAGCCGCTTCCCCCGCCGCCACGCGAGCTGCGTGAACAGGGTGAACGGGGCCTCCCAGGACAGCGGCACCAGGACCCCGGCCGCCAGCTCCTCCTCGACCGTCACCCTCGGCAGCAGCGCCACCCCCAGGCCCGCCGCCACGCCCCGCTTCGTCGCCTCGATCGTGCCGAACTCCATGAACGGCGGCGCCCACTCCCGCAGCTCCGCCTCGAACAGGTCGCGGTACGGGCAGCCCGGCTCCGTCCCCACCAGCCGCGCCTCCGCCAGGTCCGCACTCGTCAGGGCCGTACGGCCGGCCAGGGGATGGTTCGGGGCCGCCACCAGGACCAGCGGCTCCGGCGCGAGGACCTCCGACTCCAGGCCCTCGTGCGCGGTCTCCGGCTCCATCAGGAAGCCCACGTCGTACGTGCCCTGCCGCAGCGCCTGCCGGGTCTCGTCGCCGAGCGTGGGGCGCAGCGTCAGCCGCACCTTCGGGTAGCGGTGGTGGAAGTACTCCAGGAGCGCCGGGAGGCGGTAGGAGGTCAACGACTCCATCGTGCCGACCGCGATCGGGCCCGCGGGCTCCTCCGTGGCCGCCACCGCCGTACGCGCCTCCTCGGCCAGTTCCGCCAGCCGGCGGGCGTACGGCAGGAGGCGTTCCCCCGCCTCGGTCAGGCGGATCCGGGAGCCGAGGCGTTCGAAGAGTTCCACCCCGAGGGAGGACTCCAGCGATCGGATCTGGGCGGTGACGCTCGACTGGGCGTAGCCGAGTTCCGCCGCCGCCCGGGTGAAGGAGAGGACGTCGGCCACCTTCTCGAAGGTCGCCAGGAGCCGTAGCTCCATCAGTTCTCGCCCTTGTCCTCGCCCTGCTCGCGCCGCTTCAGTTCCTCCTCGCGGCGGCGCAGGTCCGCCTCCCAGTCCTTGAGGAGGTTCTCGTCCTTCTTGTTCTCCTCGCGGAGGGACTTGAGGAACTCCGGGTTGTCGTCCGGGGCCACCCATGCGTGCCGGTGGTTGCGGTGCCACTCGGAGGGAGTACCGCCTCCGGCGGGCGCGCCGCGCGTCTTTCCGGCGACGAGCCAGCCGATGGACCCGACGAACGGGAAGAGGAGGATCACGATCACCCACACCACCTTCGGCAGGTGCCGGACCTCGTCCTCGGGGGTGATCAGGCAGTTGATGAAGGCGTAGATCAACAGCGCCAGCGGCAGGATGAACATCAACGCCCTGAGCATGTGGTGCAGCCCCCTGGAAGCAGCGGCGGGGCCGGTTGCGGCGGCCCCGGTGACAGGTCAAGCCTAGCCCGTGACCGATACTGACCCCTATGGCTTACGACGATCTCCGCTCGCTGCTCAGGGCACTGGAGCGCGAAGGCGACCTCAAGCGCATCAAGGCCGAAGTCGACCCGTACCTGGAGGTCGGGGAGATCGTCGACCGGGTGAACAAGGCAGGGGGTCCCGCGCTTCTCTTCGAGAACGTCAAGGGTTCCGCCATGCCGCTCGCCATGAACGTCTTCGGGACCGACCGGCGCCTGCTCAAGGCCCTCGGCCTGAAGTCGTACGGCGAGATCAGCGAGAAGATCGGCGGGCTCCTCAAGCCGGAGCTGCCGCACGGCTTCGTCGGGGTCCGCGAGGCCTTCGGGAAGCTGGGCTCGATGGTCCACGTGCCGCCGAAGAAGGTGAAGGACGCTCCGGTGCAGGAGGTCGTCCTCACCGGGGACGACGTCGACCTCGACCTCCTGCCCGCGCTCTTCACCTGGCCGAAGGACGGCGGCTCCTTCTTCAACCTGGGCCTCACCCACACCAAGCACCCCGAGACCGGTGTGCGGAACCTGGGGCTCTACCGGCTCCAGCGGCACGACAAGCGCACCATCGGCATGCACTGGCAGATCCACAAGGACAGCCGCAACCACTACGCGGTCGCCGCCGAGCGCGGCGAGCGGCTGCCGGTCGCGATCGCCTTCGGCTGCCCGCCGGCCGTCACGTACGCCTCGACCGCCCCGCTGCCCGGTGACATCGACGAGTACCTCTTCGCCGGCTTCGTGCAGGGCAAGCGGATCGAGATGGTCGACTGCAAGACGGTCCCGCTCCAGGTCCCGGCGCAGGCAGAGGTCGTCGTCGAGGGCTGGCTGGAGCCCGGCGAGATGCTGCCGGAGGGTCCCTTCGGCGACCACACCGGTTTCTACACCCCGCAGGAGCCCTTCCCGGCCCTGAAGATCGACTGCATCACGATGCGGAAGCGTCCGCTGCTCCAGTCGATCGTCGTCGGCCGGCCGCCGACCGAGGACGGGCCGCTCGGGCGGGCCACGGAGCGGTTCTTCCTGCCGCTCCTCAAGATCATCGTGCCGGACATCGTGGACTACCACCTGCCGGAGTCGGGCGGCTTCCACAACTGCGCGATCGTCTCGATCGACAAGAAGTACCCGAAGCACGCGCAGAAGGTCATGCACGCCATCTGGGGCGCGCACATGATGTCGCTGACCAAGCTGATCATCGTGATCGACAAGGACTGCGACGTGCACGATCTGCACGAGGTGTCCTGGCGGGCGCTCGGGAACACCGACTACGCCCGGGACCTGACGGTCGTCGAGGGCCCGGTGGACCACCTGGACCATGCCTCGTACCAGCAGTTCTGGGGCGGCAAGGCCGGTATCGACGCGACGAAGAAGCTGCCCGAGGAGGGCTACACCCGGGACGGCGGCTGGCCGGACATGGTGGAGTCGGACCCGGCGACGGCGGCCCTGGTGGACCGCCGCTGGAAGGAGTACGGGCTGTGACCACCGCGGCCGTGCCCGGCGCCCAGCCGGGGCGTACCAAGGCGTTCCTGCGGCTCGTGATGATCGAGCACTCGGTCTTCGCGCTGCCCTTCGCCTACATCGCCTCGCTCACGGCGATGTTCCAGCTCGACCGGAACATCCACTGGTGGACGCTCTTCCTCGTCACCGTCTGCATGGTGGGCCTGCGGACCTTCGCCATGGCCTGCAACCGGATCATCGACCGCGAGATCGACGCGCGTAATCCGCGGACGGCGAACCGGGAGATCGTGACCGGTGCGGTGTCCGTGCGCTCGGCGTGGACCGGGGCGGGGATCGCCGTCGTCGTCTTCCTCGGCGCCGCCGCCCTGCTGAACCCGCTGTGCCTGGCGCTCGCGCCGCTCGCCGTCATCCCGATGGTCGTCTATCCGTACGGGAAGAGGTTCACGAACTTCCCGCACGCGATCCTGGGCCTCGCCCAGTCCATCGGGCCGATCGGCGCCTGGCTCGCCGTGACCGGGGAGTGGTCCTGGGACGCGGTCATCCTGGGCCTCGCGGTCGGCATCTGGATCGGCGGCTTCGACCTGATCTTCGCCTGCCAGGACGTGCGGGCGGACCGGGCGCACGGCGTCATGTCGGTGCCGGCCCGCTTCGGCGTGCCGGCCGCGCTGTGGGGCGCCCGCGCCTCGGCGGTCGTGACGACCGGGCTCCTCGTCTGGTACGCCCTGGCGACGGACGCGGGCCTCTTCTTCTGGGTCGGTCTGGTGATCGTGGTCGTCGCCTTCTGCTACGAGCACACGATCGTGAAGCCGCACGACCTGTCCCGGCTGAACAGGGCGTTCTTCACGACGAACGGCTTCATCGGGATCAGCCTCTTCGTGTGCGCGCTGCTCGACCTGCTGGTCCGCGGGCTCACGCCGTAGGCCCGGCGGATAGGCTCGACGGCATGAACGACGGCAAGCGCATCCCCTGGATCGTGGGGGTTTCCGGGGCGTCGGGTACGCCGTACGCCGCCGCCGTGCTGAGGGGGCTGCTGGACGCGGGGGAGAGCGTCGACCTCGTCGTGTCGCGGGCCTCGCGGCTGACGCTGCTCGACGAGACGGGGATCGCCTTCCGGGACGCGCACTGGCGCGAGGACCTGGCGGCCTGGCTGGCGCGGGGCGCCGACGGGAAGCCGGACACGTTCGACGTGGCGGACCGGCTCGGCGACGTGCGGTACTGGGCGGCCGGGGACCTGGCCGCGGGGCCGTCCTCCGGTTCGTACCCGGCGAAGGGGATGCTGGTGGTGCCGGCCTCGACCGCGGCGGTGGCGGGAGTGGCGCTCGGGCTCTCGAAGGACCTGCTGCAGCGGGTCGCGAGCGTGACGCTGAAGGAGCGGCGTCCGCTGGTGGTCGCGGTGCGGGAGACCCCGCTGAACGGACAGACGCTCAAGCACATGGTGGCGCTGGACGAGGCGGGCGCCGTGGTGTTGCCCGCCTCTCCGGCGTTCTACGCGGGGGCGACGCACATCCAGGATCTGGTGGACTTCGTCGCCGGGCGGGTACTGGACGCGGCGGGAGTGCCGCACCAGCTGTACCGCCGGTGGGAGGGAGAGCTCGGTGGAGCCCTCTCGTCTGATTAGCGCTTCTTGGCGCGCTTCTTCGCGGCGCGCTTCGAGGCGGCGGTCGGCTGGTGGGCACGCGAGCGGTTGGCCAGGTCCTGCAGCTCGCGCATGCGTGCGTAGGCCATCTCGATCGTGTACACGGTGAACACCACTCCTGAAAGATCGTCTTTGATCTGCTGAAAGATTCACAGGGTGTCGCCCCTGTGTACCTTAGATTCTATACCTAAACTCGCGGTATCGCTGGACAATGGAAGGCTTCATACCTATGGACGCCGTGGACAGGCAGCTCATCCAGGCTCTGCGCGAGAACGGCCGCGCCTCGTACGCCGAGCTCGGCCGGCTCGTCGGGCTCTCCGGCCCCTCCGTCACCGACCGCATCAACCGACTCGAGGCCGCCGGAGTCATCACCGGCTACCGCGCCACCGTCGACGCCGCCTCGCTCGGCCTCGGCGTGACCGCCCTCATCGGCATCTCCCTCTCGGACGCCGCCGACCACGAGGACGTAGCCCGCCGGCTCAAGGACCTCGCCGAGATCGAGGACTGCTGGTTCATCGCCGGCGACGACTCCTTCATGCTCAAGGTGCGCGCCAACGACGTCGACGGACTGGAGAAGACGATCCGCCGGCTCTCCGGCACCAAGGGCGTCTCCCGCACCCGTACGACGATCGTGCTCTCCACCAAGTGGGAGAACCGGGTCGGGGAGCTGCCTGAAGAGAGCTGAGAGTACGGTGAGCAGAGCTTGATTTCGGAGACAAAGGGAGGCGGCCGTATGGACGCGGGGCTCAAGCGTGAGCTGGAGCAGAAGGTCCGGGACGGTGAGCGGCTGAGCCGTGAGGACGGCATCGCCCTGTACGAGTCCGACGACCTCGCCTGGCTCGGCGGTCTGGCCCACGAGGTCCGGACCCGCAAGAACGGCGACGTGGTCCACTTCAATGTCAACCGGCATCTGAACATGACCAACGTCTGCACCGCCTCCTGCGCCTACTGCTCCTTCCAGCGCAAGCCGGGCGAGAAGGACGCGTACACCATGCGCATCGAGGAGGCCGTGCGCCTCGCGAAGGCGATGGAGAACGAGAACCTCACCGAGCTCCACATCGTCAACGGGCTCCACCCCAACCTGCCCTGGCGCTACTACCCGCGCTCCCTCTCCGAGCTCAAGAAGGCCCTGCCGAACGTCTCCCTCAAGGCGTTCACGGCCACCGAGATCCACCACTTCGAGACGATCTCCGGCCTCTCGGCCTCCGAGATCCTCGACGAGCTGATCGAGGCCGGCCTGGAGTCGCTGACCGGCGGCGGCGCCGAGATCTTCGACTGGGAGGTCCGCCAGCACATCGTGGACCACAAGACCCACTGGGAGGACTGGTCCCGGATCCACCGCCTCGCGCACGAGAAGGGTCTGAAGACCCCGTCCACGATGCTCTACGGGCACATCGAGGAGCCGCGCCACCGCGTGGACCACGTGCTGCGGCTCCGTGAGCTCCAGGACGAGACCGGCGGCTTCCAGGTCTTCATCCCGCTGCGCTACCAGCACGACTTCGTCGACATGCAGGACGGCAAGGTCCGCAACAAGCTCCAGGCGCGCACGACGATGGCGACCGGCGCCGAGGCCCTGAAGACCTTCGCGGTCTCCCGGCTGCTCTTCGACAACGTGCCGCACGTCAAGGTCTTCTGGGTCATGCACGGCGTCCAGACCGCGCAGCTGGCGCTCCAGCACGGCGCCGACGACATGGACGGCTCGGTCGTCGAGTACAAGATCACGCACGACGCCGACAACTACGGCACGCCGAACAAGCTGGGCCGCGAGGACCTGCTCGAACTGATCCGGGACGCGGGCTTCCGGCCGGTCGAGCGGAACACGCGGTACGAGATCATCCGCGAGTACCCGGGTCCGGACGCGGAGCGGCGCGAGTCGCCGCAGTCGATGCGGTTCTGAGCCGATGGCGGAAAGGGCCGGCGGGGCATCCTCGCCGGCCCTTTCTCGTGCTCACTTCAGCGGCAGCAGCATGATGATGTCGTCGCGGTCGTCCCCGGGGGCGACCCGGATCGCGTCGGGGACGCGGCCGACCTCCTTGTAGCCGGACTTGGCGTAGAAGCCGTCGACCCCGGTGCCGCCGCGACAGGTCAGCCGGATCGCCTCGACCTCCTCGAAGCCCTCGGCGGTACGGGCGGTGTGCTCGACCGCCGCCATGAGGTCGCGGCCGTACCCCTTGCCCTGGTGCCGGGGGTGGACCATCACGGTGTACAGCCACACCCAGTGGGTCATCAGCCGGTGCTTGTTGAAGGTGAAGAAGGCGGTGGCGGCGACCCTGCCGTCCTCGTCCCGGCCGACGAGCAGGCGGGTGCCGCCCTCGGTCATCGCGACGAGGTGCTTGAGGAGTGCGGGGCGGATCTCGTCGGGGGTCACGGGGGGTACGAAGCCGACGGCGCCGCCCGCGTTGGAGACGTCGGCCCAGAGGGAGAGCACGCCGTCGCGCAGAGCGGGGTCGACTGCCGGGTCCACCTCAAAGGTAAGGGTCATGGGGGAAGGTTATCTATTACTCCGGTCGTGCTCAAGAGGCCCGGTCCCGGAGCCGCCGTCGCCGCGTGCTTCACTGGAGAGCGCTCGTCCCTCAGGGGAACTTTGGGATCTTTCGGAACGGAAGAGTGGACTGACATGCTCCGCTACACGCTGATGCGGCTCGGGATCTTCGCCGGGTGCTTCCTCGCCCTGTGGGGTCTCGTCTACGTCGGCGTGCTGCCGCGCGGCCTGGGCGACTCGAACCTGCTCTGGGTCCTCGTCCTCGCCATCCTCGTCTCCGCCCCGCTGAGCTTCGTCCTCCTGCGCAAGGTGCGGGACGAGGCGAGCGCCGAGGTCGTGGCGAAGGTCGAGCGCGCGAAGGGCCGGCTGGACTCGAACCGGTCCCAGGAGGACGCGCTGTAGCCGCATAAGGGCTGCGTAAGCTTCCTCACAGACATCCACCCCGGGCAGAGCCTTCCAAGGCTCCGGCCTGGGGTGTTCTGCGTTTCGGAGGCGTACGGGCCTTTCCGGGTCCCAAAGAATGGCTTTGAGGTTCTCAAAGTTCAAGTGTTAACGTGTTGGACGTGATGACGACAGTGCGCCCCTCCGATGCCGCGAGCACCCCGCTCGTGGCGCGCCTGCACGTCGATCTCTGCCGCTGTATGTCCGCGGTCTGTTGCCGCGCCTTCTGATCCGGCATCATGCAGCGGCCCGCGCCCGAGCGCGTGTGTGCCGCACCCCCGTCCCGTATTGCCCGATACGCACCTGTGGAGTGTGCCTGTGTCCGCGTCCGCCTCCGCGACCGAGAACGAGTCCAAGCCCTCGTCCCGAATACCCAAGGTCCCCTTCTGGGCCCAGATCATCGCCGGTCTGGCCCTCGGCGCCCTGCTCGGCTGGATCGCCCGCAGCCAGGACGTCTCCTGGCTCAAGGAGACCCTCGGCCAGGTCGGCGACATCTTCGTCCAGCTGCTCAAGCTGGCCGTCGCGCCGCTCGTCTTCTTCGCGATCCTGGTCTCGATCACCAACCTGCGGAAGGTGAACAACGCCGCCCGGCTCGCCACCCGCACGCTCCTCTGGTTCATGATCACCTCGCTGATCGCGGTCGGCATCGGCCTCGCCATCGGCCTGATCACCAACCCGGGCGCCGGCACCGGCCTCACCCCGCAGGACGGCAAGCTGCCGAAGCGCGAGGGCTCCTGGATCGACTTCCTCACCGGCATCATCCCGACGGACGTCATCACGCCCTTCACCGAGCTGAACGTCCTCCAGATCGTCTTCATGGCCGCCGTCGCCGGCATCGCCGCCCTCAAGCTCGGCGACCGCGCCAAGCCGATCCTCACCCTCTCCGAGTCGGTCCTGGAGCTCCTCCAGAAGGCCCTGTGGTGGGTCATCCGCCTCGCCCCGCTCGGCACCGTCGGCCTCATCGGCTTCGCCATCGCCGACTACGGCTGGGACCTCATCGGCAAGTACGCGACCTTCACCGCCGACATCTACATCGGCTGCGCCCTGGTCCTCTTCGTCGTCTACCCGACGCTGCTCGCCACGGTCGCCAAGGTCAACCCGCTCCAGTTCTTCAAGGGCGCCTGGCCGGCCATCCAGCTGGCCTTCGTCTCCCGCTCCTCGGTCGGCACCATGCCGGTCACCCAGAAGGTCACCGAGCGCCTCGGCGTCCCGAAGGAGTACGCCTCCTTCGCCGTCCCGTTCGGCGCCACCACCAAGATGGACGGCTGCGCCGCGATCTACCCGGCGCTCGCCGCGATCTTCATCGCGCAGATCTTCGACGTGCAGCTCGGCATCGGCGACTACCTGCTGATCGCCTTCGTCTCGGTCATCGGCTCGGCGGCCACCGCCGGCCTCACCGGCGCGACGGTCATGCTCACCCTGACCCTCTCCACCCTGGGCCTCCCCCTGGAGGGCGTCGGCCTCCTGATGGCGATCGACCCGATCCTGGACATGATGCGCACGGCCACCAACGTGGCGGGGCAGGCTCTGATCCCGGTGATCGTCTCCGCCCGGGAGAAGATCCTCGACCACACCGCCTACGAGAACGCCTCGTCGTCCCCGATCGACGACCTGGTCGAGGTCGGCGAGAAGGACGAGAAGGTCGCGGTCGCCGCGGCCGCCTGACCCCCCCGCACCGAGCTCGCGCGCCCCCTGCCCCCGTCCGGGCAGGGGGCGCGCACGTGTGCGCGGGGTCTCCAGGGGATCTCGGGCCCATGAAAAGCGGGCGCCGGTCTCCCCGTGGGGGCTTACCGCGCAGTAGGGTTACCGGCTAGTCAAGGCACCGCAGGGCTCAACGTACCGACGCACGACCTCAGTTCATCGCGCAGACCGAGGAGCCGCCCGTGTCCGTCGTCACCGCCGCAGTCGAGCCCGGCGAGCCGCACAGGGTCGTCGTGGACGGTGTGGTGCGGGAAGCGTCCGTGCCCGCGCTCGTGCCCCAGGTGGCCCGTGGTTCGCTCGCCGATCTGCCGTACGACAACGCCCGGCAGGATCCCGAGGCCGTGCTCTTCTCGCGGAAGGACGCCGAGGGGGAGTGGTGCGACGTCACCGCGGCCCGGTTCGCCGCCGAGGTGCACTCCGTCGCCAAGGGCCTCATCGCCCACGGCCTGCGCCCCGGCGACCGGCTCGCGCTCATGGCCCGCACCACCTACGAGTGGACCCTGATCGACTTCGCCGCCTGGGCCGCCGGACTCGTCACCGTCCCCGTCTACCCCACCTCCTCCGCCTTCCAGACCCGCTGGATCCTCCAGGACTCCGGTGCCACCGCCTGCGTCGTCGAGGACGCCGAGCAGGCCCGGCTCGTCTCCGCCGAGCGGCGGCAGCTGCCCGGCCTCGCCCACCTCTGGGTCCTCGGCACCGGCGCCGTCGACCAGCTCCGCAAGGCCGGCGCCCGGGTCGCCGACGAGGCCGTCACCGCCCGCAGGGGACTGCTCACCCCGGAGACCCTCGCCACCCTCATCTACACCTCCGGCACCACTGGCCGGCCCAAGGGCTGCGCCCTCACCCACGCCAACTTCTTCGCCGAGGTCGACAACGCCGTCCGGCTCCTCCACCCCGTCTTCGTCTCGGAGAGCAAGGAGCCCGCCGCCACCCTCCTCTTCCTGCCGCTCTCCCACGTCTTCGGCCGGATGGTCGCCGTCGGCTGCGTCCGCGCCCGCGTCCGCGTCGGGCACGCGCCCTCCGTCGAGGGCGAGGAGCTCCTCACCGACCTGGCCGCCTTCCGGCCCACCTTCCTCCTGGCCATCCCGTACGTCCTGGAGAAGGTCTTCAACAAGGCCCGCGCCACCGCCGAACGCGGCGGGAAGGCCGCCGCCTTCGACCGGGCCGCGAAGATCGCCCGCCGGTACGGGCACGAGGCCTCGCCCTCGCTGTCCCTGCGGGCCGCCCGGGCGCTCTACGACCCGCTCGTCTACCGCCGCATCCGCACCGCGCTCGGCGGCCGCGTGAAGTACGTGATCTGCGGCGGCTCCCCGCTCGGCGCCCCGCTGGCCGAGTTCTTCGCGGGCGCCGGCGTCGAGGTCTTCGAGGGGTACGGCCTGACGGAGACCACCGCCGCCGCCACGGTCACCCCGCCGCGCCGGCCGCGCACCGGGACCGTCGGCCGGCCGCTGCCCGGCACGGCCGTCCGGATCGCCGACGACGGCGAGGTCTGGCTCAAGGGCGGCCACGTCTTCGCCGGCTACTGGGACGCGCAGCGCGGGGCGGCCGTGCCGTACACCGACGGCGGCTGGTTCCCCACCGGGGACCTGGGCTCGCTCGACGCGGACGGCTATCTGCGGATCACCGGCCGGAAGAAGGACATCCTGATCACTTCGGCGGGCAAGAACGTCGCTCCCGCCCCGCTGGAGGACTGGCTGCGCGCCCACCCGCTGGTCGCCCAGTGCATGGTGCTCGGCGACGACCGCCCGTACATCACGGCCCTGATCACCCTGGACCACGAGGGCCTGACGCACTGGCGGCGGATGCGGCGCAAGGACCATCTGGCGCTCTGGGAGCTGGCCCGGGACCCGGAGCTGCTCGCCGCGCTCCAGCGGGGGGTGGACGATGCCAACCGGCTGGTCTCGCGGGCCGAGTCGATCCGCGCGTTCCGGGTCCTGACCACCGAGTTCTCGGAGTCCTCCGGGCACATGACGCCGTCCCTGAAGCTCAAACGGCGGGCGGTGCTGCGGGACTTCGCCCGGGAGATCGAGGAGATGTACGCCGAGTAGGGGCGCACCCGCCCGGGGATGCGCCCCCCGCGTCTCAGCAGGTGGCGTCGACCGGGTCGCCGTTGGCCGGCCGGTGGGTGGTCGCGGCGCGCAGCGTGTTGTAGTTGGCGACGTACGCGTCGTGGACCGCGGGGTCCTCGATCTGGAGCATGGTCTCGTCGCTCTGGCGCAGCGAGTTGGTGGACCAGTTGTGGCTGCCGGTCCACACGATCTTGCGGTCGGGGGTGTCGTAGTAGTTGCCCTCGACCAGCAGGTACTTGTCGTGGATCCAGGTGGAGTCCTTGCCGCAGTAGTACGTGGTGATGACGCCGTTGTAGGCGTTCGTCGTCCGGGCGAGGAGCTTCTCCAGGGACGTCTTGGCCAGGCCGTTGGTGCCGTCGTGGGTGAGGGCGACCTCGACGTAGCAGCCCTGGGCGTCGAGCTGGACGAGCTTGTCCGCGAGGTAGGGGCGGGAGAAGATCGTCATGGCGACGCGGATGCGGGTGCGGTGGTTGTCGGTGGTGCCGACGACCGAGTTGCCGAAGCACTTCACGTGGTCGAGGACGGTCGCGACGGTGTCCTCGCTCGGGTCGTTGTAGAAGACCGAGTCGCTGGTCGCGGCGCGCGGGTAGAAGTGGATCTTGGCGTTGCCGGAGGCGAGGGGTGTCCGGCCGGTGTCGTAGTAGTTGGTGTTCGGGACCTTGGCGGCGAGGTCGTCGAAGTAGCCGTCGTAGGCGTGGTAGATGCCGTCGTTGCCGGTGAGGACGAGGGCGTTGTTCCAGCCGAGGTAGCCGTCGCGGCCGGTGTGCAGGTTCGCGGAGGACTGCATGACGACGCGGGGCGTGCCGTTCGTCTCGGTGAAGAGGATGAACTTGTTGTGGTTGATGGCGTCGACGCCGCCCTTGGCCAGGGTGCCGACGCAGCCGCGGGCGGTGCCGCAGTTCGTGACCCAGGAGGGCTTGGAGGTGTCGGTGCCGAGCTCGGCGGCGAGCGTGTCGTAGAGGGCGTAGCCGGTGGCCTTGACGTCGAAGACCGCCTGGATGTTCACGCCCCGGTCGTGGGCCGCGGTCAGGGCGTTCGTGACCGTGGTGTCGTTGAGGTAGTAGTACGAGAGCCGGATCCGGGAGCCGGCCGGGGCGCCGTTGATCAGCGCGATCTGCCGGTCGGCGATGGCCCGCTGCTGGGTGGCGGTGCCGGTCGGGTTGTTGAAGACGGCCTGGGTGGTGACCGCCGTGGTGCCCGTGGTCTCGGCGCCGGCGGGCGCGGTGGAGAAGGCGAGGGCGGTCGTCAGGAGCGCTGCCGCCAGGGAGGCGGCGCGGAGCTTGTGCCGGATGCGCATGGACTTCCTTTCGGATGCGGGATGCCCGTACGACATGCGCCCCGCCCCTCGGGTTGCGTCAGTTTTCGGTCAGGTCCGGGCTCACGGCCAGAGGAGTTCGCGGGTCCAGTCCCCGTCCGGCGTGCGGCGGTAGCGGAGGCGGACGTGGCGGCGGCGGGCGTCGCCCTGGAAGAACTCGACCTCGGCCGGTTCGACGACGTAGAGGGTCCAGCTGGGGGCGGGCGCGTCCGGTTCGGCCTCGGCCCGGCGCCAGGCCGCCTCGCTCGCCTCGGCGAGGGTCCCGGGGGAGTCGAGGACCTCGCTCTGCCGGCCCACGAGCGCCGCGGCGAGGGCGCCGGTGGTGCGGGCGTGGAGGTCCTCGTACGCCTCCTCGGGGGTGCCGGTGGTGACGTGGCCCCGGATGCGGACCTGGCGGCCCTGGACCGGCCAGTAGAAGCCGATCGCGGCCTCGGGGCGGGCGGCGAGCTGGCGGCCCTTGGCGCTGCCGGCGTGCGAGGCGAAGTGCCAGCCGCGGGCGTCGGCGTCGTGCAGCATCACCGTACGGACGTCGGGCCTGCCGTCCTCGTCCACGGTGGCCAGGGAGAGGGTGTGCGGCTCGGTCTGGCCGGCCGCGACCGCCGCCGTGAACCAGTCGTGGAAGAGGGGGAGCGGTTCGGGCGGGGCGCTCGCCGGGTCGAAGGACGGGAGTTCGGTGTCCCAGACCCGGAGGGAGCGGAGGGCGTGGTGGAAGTCGGTCATGCGGTCACGGTAGGGCGTGCGGTGGTGCCGGCGGCGGCCGGTGCCGTGTAGTCGACGAGCGGGACCGCGTTGGCCGCGGACTGGATGCCGTCGCGGATCTTCTTCGCGATGAGGTTCTTCCAGGGGGTCTTCGGCAGCGTCCGGACCATGAACATGCGCAGGGCGATCTTCCACTTCGAGCCGACGGTCATCTCCTTGACGAAGCCCTCGGCCATCTTCTGGTTCTGCTCGACGCCCGGTCGCATGTGCTGCTCGTAGCGGGCGAAGGCGACGGTGTGGTCGCCGCCGGCGCGGGCCAGTTCGCCCGCCAGGACGTAGGCGCCGATGAGGGCGAGGCCGGTGCCCTGGCCGGAGGCGGGGGAGGCGCAGTGGGCGGCGTCGCCGAGGAGGACGACGCGGCCGCGGGACCAGCTGTCCATCTCGACGAGGGACATGGAGTCGAGGTAGAAGTCGTCGGCCCGGGCGGCGTGGCCGAGGAGCCGGGGGATCTCCCAGCCGTCGCCGGTGAAGGTGTCGGTGAGGGCGCGCTTCTGGGCCGTGACGTCCCGGGGGTCGTGGCGGAGTTCCGGCGAGGAGAAGATGAAGAGGTTCTTGGCGTCGGTCTCGCCGGACGAGCTGTAGACGCAGACCAGCTTCCCGGGGAGCGCGTGGTAGGTCTCCCAGCGGTCCAGGCCCAGGTGGTTGGGGGCGGTGAAGATGGAGATGTACGCGCCGAGGTGGCGCTTGAACCGCTCTTCCGGGCCGAAGGCGAGCTTCCGGGTGTTCGAGTGGAGGCCGTCGGCGCCGACGACCAGGTCGAAGCGGCGGACGGTGCCGGACTCGAAGGTGACGGTGACCCCGTCGGCGTCCTCCGCGAGGGCGGCGATCGAGTCGCCGAAGACGTACTCGACGTCCTCGCGGGTGCGGTCGTACAGGATGCGGGCGAGTTCGCCGCGCATGATCTCGTCGTCCTCCTCGACGCGGCCGCCGAAGATGTCGGCGGGCAGCTCGCCGATGGTGCGGCCGGCGTCGTCGACGTACGAACCGCCGCGCATGTCGGTGGAGTGGGCGCGGACCTCGTCGAGGATCCCCATCCGGCGGCAGACCTCGATGGCGGTGCCGCGGATGTCCACCTTGTAGCCGCCGGTGCGCAGTTCGGGGGCGCGCTCGACGACGGTGGGGGCGAAGCCGTAGCGGTGCAGCCAGAGGGCGAGGGCGGGGCCGGCGATGGAGGCGCCGGAGATCAGGACGGTCTTGGCGGTCTTCGTGGTGCTGGTCATGGCAGGACTCCTTGTCGGGTGTCTGCGGGCCGTTCCCCTGCCCGCAGACATGACTATACGGATGTCCTACACGGTTGTCTATGACGCTTGTATAGATTCCTGGGGCGGCGCTCAGCCGCGGCCGAGGACCACCGTCCCCGAGGAGCAGAACCAGCCCCCCGTCCCCGAGGCCACCGCCAGCTCCGGCAGCGAGCCGTCCGGCCGCCGCACCTGCAACCCCGGCGCCTCGCCGCGCAGTTGGCGCACGGCCTCCACCAGGAGGAACAGGCCGCGCATCCCCGGATGGCAGGCCGAGAGCCCGCCGCCGTCGGTGTTCACCGGGAGGCCGTCCTTCTCCTGCGCGAACGCCCCGCCCTCGCCCTTCGCGCAGAAGCCCAGGTCCTCCAGGGTCACCAGGGTCATGTAGGTGAAGGCGTCGTAGATCTCGGCGACGTCGATGTCCGCGGGCCGCACGCCCGCCCGCTCGAAGGCCAGCCGGCCGCTGACCGCCGCCGGGGAGACGGTGAAGTCCTCCCACTCGGACATCGTGGTGTGCGAGACGTGCTCGCCCGTGCCGAGCACCCAGACCGGGGCCGTACGGCAGTCCTGGACGTACTCCTCGGCCACGAGCAGCACCGCGCAGCCGCCGTCGCTGCGGATGCAGCAGTGCAGCTTGGTGAACGGGTCCGCGATCATCGGCCCGTCCAGGACCTCGTCGACCGTGATCGGCTCGCGGAACATCGCCTCGGGGTTCAGTGCCGCGTTCGCCCGCGCCCGCACCGCCACCTCGGCGAGCTGCTCCAGGGTCGTGCCGTACTGGTGCATATGGCGGCGGGCGGCCATCGCGTACTTGGCGATCAGGGTGTGCCCGTACGGGACCTCGAACTGGAGCGGGCCGCGCGCGCCGAAGGAGAGGTTCGAGGTGCGGCGCCGGGCCCGGATGTCGGCGCGGGCGGTGGAGCCGTACACGAGCAGGACCGCGTTCGCGTGGCCCGCGGCGATCGCGTCGGCGGCGTGCGCGGCCATGACCTCCCAGGTGGCGCCGCCGACGGCGGTCGAGTCCACCCAGCGGGGGCGCAGGCCCAGGTACTCGGCGACCTCGACCGGGGCGAGCGTGCCGAGGCCCGCCGAGGCCAGGCCGTCGATCAGCGAGCGGTCGAGGCCGCTGTCGGCGAGGGCGCGCCGGGCGGCCTGGGCGTGCAGGGCGTAGGGGGTGGCCTCGTCGACCCGGCCGCAGTCGGAGAGGGAGACGCCGACGACGGCGACGCGGCGGGAGCTGCGTGTGGTGGTGGGCATGAATCTGACGGTACATCAGATTCTCTGAATCGGGAGCGGCGCTTCTCTGGGCAACCGGCCCTGCACCGCCCTAGCATGACGCACCGTCAGATACGGAGGGAGCTCCATGGACACCTCGCCAGCCGCCCCGCCGGCGCAGCCGCTCACCGTCCCGCTCACCCAGGAGCAGCAGGAGATCCGCCGCACCCTGCGCGAGCTGCTCGCCGAACGGGCCGGACCGCACGCGAACCGTGCGGCCCCCGAGGGGTACGACCCCATGCTCTGGAACCGGATGGGCCTCGCCGGACTCACCCTCCCCGAGGAGTACGGAGGCGCCGGCCGCGGCCCCGCCGAACTCGCCCTCGCCTGCGAGGAGACCGGCCGCGCCCTCACCCCCTCCCCGCTCCTCGCCACCACCGTCCTCGCCGCCCCGCTCCTCGCCGCCCTCGGCACCCCCGCCCAGCGCGCCGAGCACCTCCCGCGCATCGCCGCGGGCAGCCTGACCTGCGCCCTCGCCGCCCCCACCGGCCTCGCCCTCGCCCTCGGCCTCACCGGCGACAACACCGCCGGGGACTGGTCCGGCGGCGGCCGCGCCGGCGGCATCCAGGCCGCACGCACCGCGGACGCCGGCTGGCGCCTCTACGGCGAGGCCGCCCAGGTCATCGACGGACACAGCGCCGGACTGCTCCTCGTCGCCGCCCACACCGGCGGCTTCGCCCGCAGCCGGACCCTGCTCTTCCTCGTCCCCGCGGACGCCCCCGGGCTCGTACGGACCCGGGAACCCGCCCTCGACGCCACCCGGACCCGGGCCACCGTCCAGTTCCGGGACACCGCCGCCGAACTCCTCGGCGAGGAACCCGCCGACGTCCTCGGCGCCCTCGCCGCCACCGGCCGCACCGCCGCCGTCCTGCTCGCCGCCGAGGCCGTCGGCACCGCGGCGGCCGCCCTCGACCGCACCCGCGGACGGCCGGACCGGCACCGCCTCGCCGACCTGTACGCCCAGGTCGAGGCGGCCCGCTCACTGACGTACTGCGCGGCTCGTGAACCCGACGGCGGCCCGCTCGCCCTCGCCCACGCCCTGGAGGCCCTGCGCGCCACCGCGGCGGAGTGCGGCGGCACCGGTGCCACCTGGGAGGACCTCTGCTTCCGGCGGGCCGCCTCCGACGAACTGCTCTTCGGCCCCGCACGAAGGCTGCGCGCCCGCGCCGCCGAACGGACCGGACTCTTCGGAGAGGAGGCGGCGTAGATGCCCGCCGGACGGAAGCTCGTGCAGAAGGTGTCCTCGACCCGGACCTTCGCCAAGGTCGCCCCGCACCTCATCCCCGCCATGGACCGGGCCGTGCACCGGCTGACCAAGGGAAAGGTGCTGCTCAGCGCACGGATGCTGCCCGGGGTGATCCTCACCGCCCGGGGCGCGAAGAGCGGGCAGCCGCGGGTCACCCCGCTGGCCTGCATGCCCGAGGGGGACGGCCGCTGGCTCCTGATCGGCTCCAACTTCGGCCGCCCGGGCCACCCCGCCTGGACCGCGAACCTGCTCGCCCATCCGGACGTCGAGGTCAACTGGCGGGGCGAGGACGTACCCGTACGGGCGGAGCTGCTCACGGGCGAGGAACGGGCGGCGGCCTGGAAGGCGGCGCTGGAGTTCTGGCCGCCGTACGCCACGTACCAGGCGCGGATCGAGCGCGAGATCCGGCTCTTCCGGCTGACCAGAAGATGAGGGCCCGGCCCCGGACCCGGCGCCCTGCTCCGGACCTGGACGCGGCGCCCTGCTCCGGCCCCGGACCCGGCGCCCTGCTCCGGCCCGGACGCGGTGACCGCGGCCCCGGCCCGGCCCCGGACACGGCGACGCCGACGGCGTCCCGCTCAGGTTCGGGGGAGCGGGCCGCCGCCGGCGTCGGCGACAGGACGGGTGAAGGAGAGGGGTCCGGGGCTATCTGGTCGGCTTCTTGCCGGTGATGCCCAGGTGTACCAACAGGGCGAGGTTCGGCTTGAGTTCGGCCTGTTTCACGCCCCAGGTCTGGAAGCCCTTCTGGTGGCCGGCGACCGAGGCCAGCATCGCCACCAGGGAGCCGGCCATCGCGGCGGGGCTGACGTCCTTGTCGACCTTGCCCTTGGCCTGGAGCTCCTTCACCGCGTCCGTGAGGGAGTTGGTGACCGAGTTCAGGATCTTCATGCGGATCTTGTAGAACCGCTTGTCGCCCTCGGCGGCGCCGAGGTCCACGACCCGCAGGATCGCGTCGTGCTTCCGCCAGAAGTCCAGGAAGCCCTCGA
Source organism: Streptomyces sp. NPDC055815 (assembly GCF_053616475.1). Taxonomy (NCBI): domain Bacteria; kingdom Bacillati; phylum Actinomycetota; class Actinomycetes; order Kitasatosporales; family Streptomycetaceae; genus Streptomyces; species Streptomyces sp. NPDC055815. Next base: position 62,108 of record NZ_JBSHDU010000028.1, read on the forward strand.
CGAGTTCCTCCGAGGTCTGCCAGCCGGCCTTGCCGACCCAGGAGCGTCCGGAGACCAGCTCGGTCAACGCGGCGCCCTCCTGGGCCATTTCCTCCGCGATCTCGAGGACCGCTCCCTCGACGTCCGGGAAGTACTGATAGAACGTCGCGGGTGAAGTACCCGCCTTCCGGGCCACATCGATGACCTTGACGTCCCGGTAGGGCGAGGAGCTGAGCATCTCACCGAGGCAGTCGAGCAGCTTCTGCCGCGTCGCCTGACCGCGTCGTCCGGCCACGCGGCCGTCGACGGTGCGTACTTGTCCTGTCATGCCGTCAGCTTACCGAGGGGGGGTCGGCGCGCGATTCGGCCGAGTGCAAATGGGGTGCACCCCCGTTCCGCGAGGTCGGCACGGGTCCCGGCGCGGGAGCACGGGGGCGGGTTCGAGCCACTTCGGAGCCGGCCGGGAGACCCTCGTCCCCGGCGCCCCCGCCCGGCCCCCTGCCCGGCGCGCACCCCGTCCGTACCCGGCACGCACCTCGTGCGTACCCGGCCCGCACCCCGCCCGTACCCGAATAGGCTTATGAACAGGCTGTGGACAACTTCGGTGGACAACCCAATCGCCGCAAGGGTTCCGCCCCGATAAATCGCCCCTTTGTTCGTATGTCGGGGCGTGCGGGACCGCCCCTACCGTCCTAGCGTGGGGACATGGCCGTACGTACTGAGGGCACCCCCTGCTGGGTGGACGCACAGCTCCCCGACCTCGAAGCGGGCAAGCGCTTCTACGGCGAGCTCTTCGGCTGGACCTTCGACCCCGACCGCGACGAGGCCCTCCTCGACGGCCGCCGGGTCGCCGGGCTCGTCCCCAAGCGCGACGGGCGCATGCCCACCACCTGGACCCTCTACCTCGCCACCGAGAACGCGGGCACCCTCGCCGCCCGGATCAAGGCCGCCGGCGGGCAGATGGTCATGGAGCCCTACCCCGTCGGCCCCTTCGGCATCTACGCCCTCGCCGCCGACCCCGGCGGCGCGGTCTTCGGCATCCGCCAGGAGGGCGACGACGACGGCTTTGAAGTCATGAACGAGCCCGGCGCCTTCTGCTGGATGGAGGTCTACACCCGCCGCCCGGGCGCCGTGGACACCTTCTACGCCACCGTCTTCGGCTACCTCGGCCGCCAGGCCGACGCCGAGGAGGAGGGCAGGGACTCCGGCTTCGACTACCGCGTCTGGTCGCCCCCCGGCTCCCGGCCCGGCGACGACAGCGCCTTCGGCGGACGGGCCGTGATCACCGACGACTTCCCCGCCGAGATGCCCGGCCACGTCCTCGTCTACTTCGCCGTCGCCGACACCGACGAGGCCTGCGAGACCACCGTCCGCCTCGGCGGCCGCATCGCCACCCCGGCCTTCGACACCCCGCACGGCCGCATCGCCGTCCTCCACGACAACCAGGGCGCCCGCTTCGCCGTCCTCGCCGAACCGAAACAGCCCGCTACGGACTGATCCGTCCCCCGCTGTACCGCCGGGTACACCCCGTACCGCAGCACCCCTGTATGACCTGTGACACCCCGATCCGCCCCCGGGTTCGCAACCGGGCCCTCGGACAGGAAGAATCAGGGGCCACGGGGCCGTACCCTCATGGCCCGTACGGGGAGGTGGCAGGCAAGTGGAACAGCTGACGCAGCACGACCCGAGACGTATCGGGCCCTTCGAGGTGCTGGGCCGGCTCGGCGCGGGCGGAATGGGCCTGGTCTATCTCGCGCGCTCGGCCTCGGGCCGGCGCGTGGCGATCAAGACCGTGCGCACGGAGCTCGCGGAGGACCAGCTGTTCCGGGTCCGCTTCACCCGGGAGGTGGAGGCCGCCCGGGCGGTCTCCGGCTTCTACACGGCCGCCGTCGTCGACGCCGACCCGCGTGCCGCCGTGCCCTGGCTGGCCACCGCCTACGTCCCGGCGCCCTCCCTCGAAGAGATAGTGAACGAGTGCGGGCCGCTCCCGGCCCAGGCCGTCCGCTGGCTCGCGGCCGGCGTCGCCGAGGCCCTGCAGTCCATCCACGGTGCGGGCCTGGTCCACCGCGACCTCAAGCCCTCCAACGTCCTCGTCGTCGAGGACGGCCCCCGGGTGATCGACTTCGGCATCGCGTCGGGCGTCTCCAACACGCGCCTGACCATGACCAACGTCGCCGTCGGCACCCCGGCCTACATGTCGCCCGAGCAGGCCCGCGACTCGCGCAGCGTCACCGGCGCCAGCGACGTCTTCTCGCTGGGCTCGATGCTGGTCTTCGCCGCCACAGGGCACGCGCCCTTCCACGGCGCCAACCCCGTCGAGACAGTCTTCATGCTGCTGCGGGAGGGCCCGGACCTGGAGGGCCTCCCGGACGAGCTGCGGCCGCTCATCGACTCCTGCATGCAGATGGACGTCACCCGCCGGCCCACCCCGGCCGACCTCCAGGCGCAGCTCGCCCCGCACCTCTTCGGCCCCGGCAGCGACGACAGCGGCACCGCCTCCGCGTGGCTGCCGCAGAGCGCCACCGCCATGATCGAGCGGCGCCGCGGCGGCGGCCGTCAGCTGCCCGGCCCGACCGCGCCGCCGCCCCCGCCGCCGGCGGACCCGCCGGGCCCCCGCCAGGACCCGCGCTTCCCGGACCGACCGGAGCGGGCACCGGAGCGGGCGCCCGAGCACGCGCCCGTCGGCGGCCGGCACGCCGGAGCCTCCGAGAGCGCGGGCGGTCCCGTGCGCCTCGGCGGCGCGACCGTGCCGATCGGCCCCGGCCCCCGGGTCGCCGACACCCGGGCGGCGCTCGCCGTCGGCCGGGGCGCCGACGCGGGCCCCGCGACCGGCTGGATCCGCCCGCCCGGCGGCGGCCCGCACGGCGCCGAGCAGGCCCCGCAGCACGGCTCGCGCCCGGTGTCCGTGCCCTCGCAGGGCGCCGACCAGGCGGCACCGCAGCCGCCTCCGGAGCCGGGCCACTGGCGGCCCTGGCGGTTCCGGATGTCGAACGACGTCTGGGGCACCCCGGTCGTCGACGGCGACCTGCTGTACGTGACCTCCTTCGAGGTGCACGCCCTGGACACGGGCAGCGGCCGGCGCCAGTTCAAGACCCGGGACGTCGCCTGGTCGATGGCGGTCTCCTCGGGCCGCATCCACGCCTCCGACGGCCCCACCCTGTACGCCCTCGACGCCGGCGACGGCAGCGAGCGCTGGCGGCTGCACACGGACGCCTGGGTGTACTCGCTCCGGGTCGACCGGGGCACCGTCGTCACCGGTACGCGCGGCGGCGGGGTGCAGGGCTGGGAGGCCTCCAACGGCGCCAAGCTGTGGGAGCTCACCGGCGCCCAGACCGACTTCGAGACCCCGGAGGCGGGGCCCGCCGTGCACGGCGACACCGTGTACGTGTGGCGGGACGCCCGGCTCCAGGCCCTCGACGCCCGCACGGGCGTGGAGCGCTGGTCGTACCCGATCGGCGACGCCGCCTCCTGCGGCAACGTGCCGGTCCGGGTGGCCCCGGCCGAGGACGGCTGCGTGTACGTCTCCGCCGGGACCCGGGTCCTGTCGATCGACATCGCCGCCGGGCACGTCCGCTGGCACTTCGAGGCGCCGGCCGTCTTCCTCTCCCCGCCCACGTTCGCGCCGGGACCGGCCGTCACGGGCGGCGGGGTGTACCTCTCGGACCACCTCGGCACGGTGTACGCGCTGGACGCCACCACCGGGCAGGACCGCTGGCGGATCGCGACCGAACCGCGCCAGTCCACCGAGCCGGTGCTCGTCGCCGACGGCAACGTGCACGTCGGCAGCGGCAGCGCGCTCTACACGCTCGACGCGGTCACCGGCACCCCCCGGTGGCGGTTCGCGGCGGGCGGCGAGCTGGTCGGCTCCCCGGTCGTCGCCGACGGCCGGGTGCACTTCGGCTCGGCCGACCACGTCCTGTACACCCTGGACGCGACCGGCGGGCAGCTCCGCTGGAAGCTCGCGACCGGCGGCGAGATCACCGGCTCGCCGGTGGCGAAGGGCGGGGTCGTGTACGCGTGCAGCAAGGACCGCTGCGTGTACGCGCTGGACGCGGTCAAGGGCACGGCGACGGGCAGGGGCGCGCCGCGCGGCTAGGGCCTGCCCGGAAAGTCCCGCCTGGGCCGTGGCGCCTGACAGGCCCTACCGCCTGCCCGGCCCTCGGGAGCCGTCCTGCCCGGGCGGCTCCTCCGGCGGCCACGTCAACGTCTGCTCCGACGGACCCGGGTCGGCAGGGGGCCGGTCGGGCGGCGTGCGGTCCGCAGGGGGCCGGTCCATAGGCGGCCGGTCCGCAGGGGGCCGGTCCGGCGGCATCCGGTCCGGTGGGGGCTCCGAGGGCCCCTGCGGTCCCGTCGGCGGGCCGTCCAGGCGTCGGCGGGCATGCGCCGGCGCCCGGTCCACCCGGTGCGTGTGGGGCCGTCCCGACATGACGAGCGCGCCCAGGAGCAGCAGGATCCCGCCGCCGAAGGCCATCGCGACCCCTTCGCCGAGCCCCGTGCCGTCGGTGTCGACGGTGAGGCTGCCCTCCGCCTCCCCCACCCGCACCATCCACAGGATCGTGAAGCCCAGGACGACGAGCCCGGCGAGGGCGACCAGCAGCCGGGAGCGCAGCAGTACGCCGACGAGGGCGACGAGGGCCGCGAAGGCGAAGGGGAGCAGGATCGAGCCCAGGACGTCGGCCTTGTCGTCGGTGACGCCGGTGAACAGCTCCCCGATGGCGTAGTCGCGCCCGTGACGGCCGTCGTACCAGGCACGGAAGGGGCTCCAGACGGCGGCCGTCGCTCCGGCGAGAGCCAGGACGGAGCCGGCGACGTTGCGGATCATCGCTGCGGCCTCCTCGGTGGTCCGGCCCTCGCTCCCGACGCTACGCCGGGTGAGGGGGCCCCGCCAGGTGGCACGGACCCGCCGTCTAGGGTGGCGCGCACACGACAGACAGAGGAGAAGGCGGCGATGGTACGGACACGCCTGAAGCTCGCGGCGACGCTCACGGTGGTGGTCCTCGCGCTGACCGGTTTCCACACCGGCAAGGGCGGCCACGGCAGCAGTGGCGGTGGCAGCGGGAAGAGCAAGAGCGGCAAGAGCCGGAGCCACTCCGACGACGACGATTCGGGCGGCGGCTGCTCCAGCGACGAGCAGGGCAACAACGACTACAGCGGCTCGGGCGGCTCCGGTGGTTCGACGCCGAGCATCAGCCCGTCCCCCACCTCCGCGAAGGTCGAGGTCGTGGTCGTCGACTGCGTGAAGCCGGCCCAGAAGAAGCGCAAGGGGAAGCCCGCCCGCAAGGCGGACACCACGTCGACCCTGAGGATCACCTCGCGCGACGCGCTGGCGGGGACGTACGAGGTGACGCTGGAGTTCAAGGGCGTCACGGGTTCGGCGGTCGACTCGGTCACGACCGTCGTCACCGTCGGGGCCTACGGGGAGAAGACCTTCGAGGTCGCGATGAAGACCCCGAAGGCCGTCGACAAGGTGAAGAACTGCTACGTCTACGACGTGCGCGCGAAGGCGACCGCTTCTCCGACCGCCTCCACGTCCGCTTCCGCGACCGCGTCCCCCAGCAGCTGACCGTCAGTTCCAGCGGATCAGCGTCGTGCGGAGGTTGTCCTCGTCCGGGACCGGCGGGTCCACGTTGGTGATCTTCACGGGCGCGCCGCCGTTGAAGTCGCCGCGGAAGAGGCCCTGCCGGCCGTCCTCGCCCCTGGAGAGGAACGCGAAGCTCTTGCCGTCCGGGGAGAGGACCGGCTGGCCGTTGACCCGGTCGTTCTCGGGGACGAGGTCCTCGGTCTTCAGGAGCTTCGTGTAGTCGGCGGAGAACGTCAGCTGCTTGAAGTCGCAGACCAGGGTGGTGGCGTTCCGCCAGAAGGCCGGCTCGCAGAACTCCCGGTTGTCCTCGTCGAGGCCCTCGATCTTGATCTCGGCCAGGTAGCCCTCGGCACCGATGCCCCCGCTGTGGGGGCCGATCTTGCTCAGGTGGACGCCGAAGGTCGTGCCGCTCGTCGCCACGATGCCGCCGGCGGGGACCGCCACCCCGTGGACGTCGTCCGTGGCGAGCACCGTCTCCGCCGTGGGGCCGTCCTTCTTCAGGAGGTCCGGGACCTTCTCGAAGGGGGTGTTCTCCTCGGTCTTCAGGCCGCCCTTGGGGTCCCGCGAGGCGATGGCGCCGGTGGCGTCGGAGTCGATGCGCCCCATGTCGTACCAGAGGCGGTCGGTCACCGGGTGGAAGGCGGCACCGCCGTTGTCCGGGCGCTTCGTGAAGGAATCGGGGTCGGGCGGGGCGACCTCGCGGCCGGTGGCGAGGTCGAAGGCGGCGGCGCGGTCGCCGTCGACGAGACCGGCGACCAGCGTGAGGTCCTTGTTGAAGGCCGTGTTGACGCGGTAGGGCCCGCCGTCCTCGCAGCCGGTGATCGGCTTGGTGCCGGCCGGCATGGCGGTGGCGCGCTCGCCGACGAAGGCGCCGTCCTTCGCGGCGAAGGAGCGCAGGATGACCTGGTGGGACTTGCCTCCGGTGCCGTCTTCGACCGTCTGGCAGAAGGCGACCGTGAGGCTGCCCGGCTGCGCGAGCGAGGCGGTCTTCGCCGCGCTGCCGTTCCCGTCCTGGCCGGTCTCGCCGCCGCCCCCGCCGCCGGTGGCGGCGCCCGTCGCCGGGTCGTTGCCGCCGCCGCAGGCGGCCAGCAGGAGTGCGGCTCCGGCCGCGAGTCCGGCCCTGGTGATACGTCGTCCCATCACGGCTCCCCGTTGCGTGCCACAGCGGCCGGGCGAGGCCCGATCCGGCTGCGAACGCGGGGCTGTCCCACCGCCGTTGACGGTGTTTCATCAAATGAAGATCCATTAAAACAGAATGTTGACCCGCTACCGGAGCCGGTGCCCGCCGCCGCCCCTCCGGGTGAACAGCTCCGCCTGCCGGTCCGCCGGCAGGTTCCCGAGCGTCACCAGGTGCGGGGCGTGCGCGAGGGCGGGGGTGCGGGAGGCGTCCCTGGTGGACCAGAGGGCACGGACGGTGCCCTGGACGGCCGCGGTCGGGTACGAGGCGATGACGGCGGCGGCGCGGAGCGCGGCTTCGAGGGCCCCGCCGGGTTCCGTCACCTCGCTGACCAGGCCCGTCTCGTACGCGCGGCGGGCGGAGACCCGTTCGGCGGTGCCCATGAGGGCCATCCGGGCGATTTCTCCGTACGGCATCTTCTGCGCCATGTGGACGGTCTCGAAGGCGCTGACCATCCCGTAGGTGGTGTGCGGGTCGAAGAAGGTGGCGCTCTCGCCCGCGATGAGGAACTCCGCCTCGCCGAGCAGGTAGAAGGCGCCGCCGCAGGCCATGCCCTCGACGGCGGCGATCACCGGTTTCCAGAGGTCGTTCGCCTTGGGGCCGATGGTGAGGAGGGGGTCGTCGATCGTGTACGGGGAGGAGGGCTGCGGGATCCTTCCGGCGTCCTCGCGGTCGATCCCGGTGCAGAAGGCCCGCCCGCCGGCCCCGGTGACGACGACGGCCCGGACCTCGTCCTCGTACCGGAAGCCCCGCCAGACCGCGCCCAGCTCGCGGGCCATCTCCAGGGTGATCGCGTTGTGTTTCGCGGGCCGGTCGAGGGCGACGACCGCGACTCCGGTCTCCTTGTCGCGTTCCACGCGGACGGTCATGTGCGCTCCAGGAGCCAGCGGGGGACGGCGATGCCGTCGACGTCGGTGAAGGCGACCCGGACGGGGGCGCCGATGCGGAGCCGGGCCGGGGCGACGGAGTTCAGGGGGGCGTCGGGGGCGGCGACGACGTTGCCGGCGAGGCGGATGCGGGGGGCGTCGGCGAGTTCGACGAGGACCGCGTTGTACGGGGCCTGGGCGGCGTACTCGGGCAGGAGCGGCGGGTGGGGGAGGACGTACGACCAGATCCGGCCGCGTCCGGACATGAGCCGCCACTCGCTGTCGAAGGACCGGCAGTGCGGGCAGCAGGGGCGGGGCGGGAAGCGGAGCTCGCCGCAGTCGGCGCAGGCCTGGACGCGGAGTTCGCCGCGGGCGGCGTACTCCCAGAAGGGGGCGCCGTCTTCGTCGATGACGGGGTTCAGCACGGGGATCAGCTCCTGAGGAGGAGGGCCGAGGTGGGGACGCCCTCGCCCGCCGTGACGAGGCAGGTGGCCGCGTCGGGGACCTGGGCGGTGGAGGTGCCGCGGAGCTGCTTCACGCCCTCGTTGATGAGGTTGAAGCCGTGCACGTATGCCTCGGAGAGCCCGCCGCCGCCGGTGTTGAGCGGCAGCCGGCCGCCGATCTCCAGGGCGCCGCCCTCGGTGAAGGCGGCTCCTTCTCCTCTGCCGCAGAAGCCGTAGCCCTCCAGGGAGAGCGGGACGAGCGGGGTGAAGGCGTCGTAGATCTGGGCGACGTCCACGTCGGCGGGGCCGAAGTCGGCCTGCTTCCAGAGGTGGCGGGCGGCGGTCCAGGCGGGGCCGGAGAGCGGGTCGTCGTTCCAGTAGTTGACCATGCCGTGGTGCTGGGCGGGCAGGCCCTGGGCGGCGGAGTGCACGTAGACGGGTTTCTGGCGGCAGTCGCGGGCGCGCTCGGCGGAGACGATCACGCAGGCGAGCGCGCCGTCGGTCTCCAGGCAGTTGTCGAAGAGGCAGAGGGGTTCGCTGATCCAGCGGGCCGTCATGTACATCTCGCGGGTCAGCGGCCGCTCGTACATGATCGCGGCGGGGTTCTGGTTGGCGCGGTTGCGGCAGGCCAGGGCGACGTTGAAGAGGTGGTCGCGGGTGGCGCCGTACTCGTGCATGTAGCGGCGGGCGAGCATGCCGATCTCGTCGGCGGGGCGGAGCAGCCCGAAGGGGCGGGTCCACTGGCCGGGGGTGGGCAGCTGGACGGCGGTGTTCTTCCAGGGGCGGGGGCCCGATCCCCGCTTCCGGGACCGCCAGGCGACGCCGACGCTCGCCTGGCCGGTGGCGACGGCGGCGGCGAGGTGGCCGACGGTGGCGCAGGAGCCGCCTCCTCCGTACCCCACCTTGCTGAAGAAGGTGACGTCGCCGGCCCCGATGGCCTTGGCCACCTCGACCTCGTCGGTCTCCTCCATCGTGTACGAGGCGAACGCGTCGACCTCGGAGGGGTCGATCCCGGCGTCGTCGAGAGCGGCGAGGATCGCCCGGCAGGCGAGGGTCTTCTCGGTCTCGTGGAGCTGTTTCGCGAAGGCGGTCTGTCCTATCCCGACGATGGCCGTGGCGTCCTTGAGCACCGAACCTCCTCATGGGGCAGCACTGCTGACAGCGCGTCAGGCTACAACTAATCTGACGGATAGTCAGCTACAGGGAGGTGGGGCATGGACGTCAGCATGGACCCGGGGGACGACCCGCGCGGCGACCTGGAGTGGGGCACGATCCCCGGACTCGTACGGGCGGCGGCCGAGCGGTACGGGCGGCGGGAGGCCGTCGTCGACGGCCGCGTCCGCGTCTCCTACGCCGAACTCGGCGAACGCGTCGAACGGGCCGCCGCGGCCTGCCTCGCCGCCGGCATACGGAGCGGGGACCGGGTCGCGATCTGGGCCCCCAACACCCTCGACTGGATCGTCTCCGCCCTCGGCGCCGTCACCGCCGGCGCCGTCCTCGTCCCCCTGAACACCCGGTTCAAGGGCACCGAGGCCGCCGACGTCCTCCGGCGCTCCCGGGCCAGGCTGCTCTTCGTCACCGGCACCTTCCTCGGCACCTCGTACGTGGCCTCCCTGCGCCGCTCCGGCATCCAACTCCCCGACCTGGAACGGGTGGTGGTCCTCGGCGACACCGCCCCCGACGAGACGGGCTGGACGACCCTGCAGGCCTTCCTCGCGGCGGGTGACACCATTCCGGCCACCCGGGTCCGCGCCCGGGCCGACGGCATCGACCCCGAAGCCCCCTCCGACATCATCTACACCTCCGGCACCACCGGCCGGCCCAAGGGCGCCGTCATCAGCCACGCCCAGTCCCTGCGCTGCTACGCGATCTGGTCCCGGCTCGCGGGCCTGGCGGAGGGCGACCGCTACCTCGTCGTGAACCCCTTCTTCCACACCTTCGGCTACAAGGCCGGCATCCTCGCCTGCCTCATGCGGGGCGCGGTGATCGTCCCGCAGTCCGTCTTCACCGTGGACACCGTCCTCGCCAACATCGCCGCCGAACGCATCACCGTCCTCCCCGGCCCGCCCACCCTCCACCAGTCCCTCCTGGACCACCCGTCCCGCTCAGCACACGGACTGTCCACCCTCCGCCTCGTCGTGACGGGCGCGGCCGTGGTCCCGCTCCGGCTGGTCGAACGCCTCCGCTCCGAACTGGGCGTGGGCACGGTCCTCACGGCGTACGGCCTCTCCGAGGCGAGCGGCATCGTCACCATGTGCCGCCGCGACGACTCCGACGAGACCATCGCCAGGACGTCGGGCCGCCCCGTCCCCGGCACGGAGGTACGCCTCTCGGAGACGGGCGAGGTCCTGGTCCGGGGCCACCACGTCATGCGGGGCTACTTCGAGGACGAGGAGGCGACGGCGGCGACGATCGACGCGGACGGCTGGCTGCACACCGGCGACATCGGCGTCCTGGACGAGACCGGGCACCTCCGCATCACCGACCGCCTCAAGGACATGTTCATCGTCGGCGGCTTCAACGCCTACCCGGCCGAGATCGAACAGCTCCTCGGCCTGCACCCCGACATCGCGGACGTCGCCGTCATCGGCATCCCGGACGCGCGCCTGGGCGAGGTCGGCAAGGCCTTCGCGGTACGGCGGCCGGGTTCAACCCTGACGGCCGACGACGTCATCGCCTGGTCGCGGCGGGAGATGGCGAACTACAAGGTCCCGAGGCAGGTCGAGTTCGTGCCGGAGCTGCCGAGGAACGCGAGCGGGAAGGTGGTGAAGGGGGAGTTGCGGGGTCGCTGAGCGTGTGACCTGGGCCACTCGCCGGCTGGTATGGTCGATGGTATGGCAACCAAGAAGTACACGGTGACCCTGCCCGAGGAGCTCGCCGAGGAGATCCGCCGCGAGGTCGGGCCGGGCGGCTTCAGCGCGTATGTCACGCAGGCCATACAGCGCAGGCGGGAGCAGGACCGGCTGGGGGAGCTGGTGGACTGGTTGGAGGAGGAGTTCGGCCCCGTCACCGAGGAGCAGCTGGCGGCTGCCGAGGCGGAGCGGCGCGAGATCATGCGCCGGCATGAGGAACGGGCCGCGCGCGAGCGCGTGGAGGCCGACGCCCCGCAGGCGGACGCCGCATGACCGAGATCTGCTACGTCCTGGACAGCGAGGGGCTGTCCAGGGCCGTCCGCGGCGAACCCGTGATGCGGGCCCGCCTGAAGGACGCCCACCGCGCCGGCATCCGCGTGATGACCAGCTCCATGACGATGATCGAGGCCTACCACTCCAAGGTCCCTTACGCGGCCTGGAAGTGGTTCCTCTCCCAGATCACCGTCGAACCCGTCACGGAGGAGATCGCGGAGTCGGCGATCACGCTCCTGAAGGATGCCGGTCTGCACGGGCACAAGTACGCGATCGATGCGGCGCTCGCGGTGATCGCGGGGCGCCAGAGGGGGCTCGTGACCGTGTTCACCTCCGACGAGGACGACATGACCAGGCTGTGCCGGCCACCCGTGCTGGTGCAGCGCCTCTGACCGGCCGCTACAGGGCCTGACGGCTCAGCACCACGATCCCCTCCGTCTCCCGCACCACCCGCCACCCCCGGTCCGCGGCCCGCCGCAGTACAACCTCCACCGCCCCCGCCGGCCAGGGCTCCCGTACATCGGCCACGATCCACTCCACGGCCGGACGCCGGTCGAGGACCCCGTCCGCGACGAGGTGCACGGTCGCCCGGTCGGTCAGGTGCGGGGCCAGGCTGTTGCTCGCCGCGACCCTGGCCCCGTCGGGCACGAGGTCCAGGGCGTCACGGGCGGCGGCCTCCCGGGGGCTCTCCTGCCAGAAGCCGGGCGTGGCGAGCGCGGAGAGGGGCTGGGCCGGCAGCAGGAGGAGCGCGGCGGCGAGGGGCACGGCGAGCGGGGGCCGTACGGGAAGGGCCGGCCGGGCGGGAAGGGGCAGTCGTACGGGACGGGGCAGCCGGGCGGGACCGGGCAGTCGTACGGGAAGCGGCAGCCGGGCGCCTCGGCGCAGCGCGTCGACGAGGGCGGCGAAGGCGATCGGCATCAGCACCGCCGAGTAGTGCAGGCCCGGCTCCCAGTGCGCCGGGTTGGCGGAGGTGAACCGCCAGGCCAGGGTCGGCAGGAGCAGCAGGGCGAGCGGACTGCGCAGCACGAGCCCGCCGGTAACGGCCAGCAGCAGGAGAACGGTCAGCGACTTCACGGGCCAGCCGTCGAGGAGCCCGTACGCGCCGGTGACCTGGCCCGCGTACAGATACCGCCCGTCCGCCGCGAACGCCGGGATCACCCCGTACACGACGACGATCGTGCCCACCACGGACCCGACGGCCAGGACGAGCCCGGTCCGGCGGTCCTGCCGCATCAGCAGCAGCCCGAACACCGCCGCCGTCGCCCCCAGGTCCTCCTTCACCAGGAGCAGCGCGGCGGCCCAGCAGGCGGCCGCCCTGGCCCGCCCGTCGAGGAGGGCGCGGCAGGCGAGGGCGAGCAGGGGTACGGCGAAGGCGACCTCGTGGAAGTCGAAGCCGATCAGCTGCTGCGTCCCCCAGCCGAGCCCGCACGCCGTCCCGAGCACCAGATGGCTCCGGCCCGGCAGGTGCCGCTGGGCGGTCCGCGCGAGGACGTACACGGAGAGGGCGACGAGCGCGGCCTGCGCGAGAAGCAGCGTCTCCACGTACGGGAAGAGCCGGTAGAGCGGGGCGAGCAGCGCGAGCACGGGATGGAAGTGGTCCCCGAGCAGCGGGTACGCATCGCCCGTGAAGCCGGCCGGGGCGGTCGCGGCCCGGATCTCCGAGGCGGGCGCCCGCCCCTCCGCGTACGCCCGCACGGCCTGCCCGAAGATCCCCAGGTCGTAGCCGGTCGTCCGGAACCGGGCGTGCTCGCGCAGCGCGAACACCGCGTGGAGGACGAGGAAGGAGAGAGAGGTGACGGCGGGGGCGACCCGGGAGTCGGTGCGGCGCACGAGGGGCGGGGGAGCGGTGATCACGGCCATGCGGGGACCCTGGGGGAGCGCCCCTGAAAGGGCCCTGAGGACGCCTGAGGATTTCCTCAGGGACGGTTCCGGCGGCCGGGCGATACTCGACGGCATGCGCGTACTGGTGATCGAGGACGAGGTGCGGATCGCCGCCTCGCTGCGCCGCGGCCTGTCCGCCGTCGGCTACACGGTCGACATCGCCCACGACGGCGTCACCGGCCTCCACCTGGCCCGGGAGCACCGGTACGCGGCCGTCCTGCTCGACCTGATGCTGCCCGGCCTCAACGGCTACCAGGTGTGCGCCCGGCTCCGCGCCGAGTCCAACGACGTGCCGGTGCTGATGCTGACGGCCAAGAACGGCGAGTACGACGAGGCCGAGGGCCTCGACACCGGCGCCGACGACTATCTGGCCAAGCCCTTCTCGTACGTCGTCCTCGAAGCCCGGCTCCGCGCCCTGCTCCGTCGGGGCGGCGCCCGCACCCGCACCCTCCTGGAGTGCGGCGACCTGTGGCTAGACCCGGCGCGGCGGAAGTGCGGCCGGGGGTCGGCCGAGATCCCGCTCACCCCGAAGGAGTTCGCGGTCCTGCACTGTCTCCTGTTGCGCCTCGACGAGGTGGTGCCGACGCTCGACATCCTCGACGAGGTGTGGTCGGCGGACTTCACCGGCGACCCGAACATCGTGCACGTCTACATCAGGGCCGTACGGAAGAAGATCGACGACCCGTACGGGACGGAGACGATCGAGACGGTGCGGGGTGCCGGGTACCGGGTGGTGGGCCGTGCGTGAGCGGAGGCTTCTCCCCGTAGGGATGTCGGGGCTCGCGGCCGCGCTCGTCGTGGCGGCGGCGGTGGTCTGGCTGGAGTCGCAGGACCGGGCGGTGGGGGCGCTCCCCTGGGTGATCCCCCAGGTGATGTCCACCGACCGGGTGGGCCCGCAGATCGGCTTCCTCGCCCGGTCGGGCTTCCTGTGGGGCGCCGTGGCCGTCGGCGCCGCCGGCTGGTTCGCGGGCCACGGGCACGCGCGGATGGTGCGGCTCAGGGCCGCCGTCGTCGCCTTCCTGACCTCGGGGGCGCTCCTCTTCACGTACACCCGGTGGCTCCTCCACGAGAACACGCGTCAGCCGTGGCTCGTCGCGAAGGAGGCGTACCGCTGGGGCCTGATGTTCATCGGCCCCTCGACCGGGCTCCTGACGGCGGCGGCCGTGTGGGCGGCCCTCGGCAGCGGCGCGGTCCGGCTCCCGTACGGCAGCCGTACGGCGCTGGTGGCGGGGACCGCGACGGGGGGCCTGTTCGCGGCGGCGATCGAGGTGCTGCGGCAGGCGCAGCCGGACTACGCGACCGGGCAGGCCCACTGGATCGCGCTGACCACCGGCGCACCCCTCGTAGCCCTCCTCACCGGTGTCCTCGTCCACCTCACGGCGGCGCGGGCACTCCGCCCGGTGGAGGCGATCCGGCGCGAACTCGCCGACATCACGGGCCAGTCGCTGGACCGGCGGGTCCCGGTCCCGCCGACGGGCGACGTCATCGCCAGGCTCGCCGAGACCACGAACGACACACTGGACCGCCTGGAACAGTCGTCCGCGCGCCAACAGCAGTTCGTCGCGGACGCGGCCCACGAACTGCGCAGCCCCCTCGCGGCGTTGCGGACCCAGCTGGAGACGGCCCTGCGGCACCCGGAGTCGGTCACCGACTGGCCCTCCGCCGTACGGGAGGCCGCCGCCGACGTCGTACGACTCCAGGCGCTCGCCGACGACCTGCTGCTGCTGGCCAGCCACCGGGCATCGGCACCCGCCGGGGAACCGGTCGACCTCGCCGCCCTCGCGGAGGACCTGGTCCGCGAACACCAGCACCTCCCGGACGCGAAGGGCCTCGACCTCACGTGCGAGGCCCCGGAGCCGGCCGTCGTCCACGGCAACGCGACCCGCCTGGAACGCCTGCTCCGCAACCTCCTCACGAACGCGTGCCGGCACGCGAGCTCGACGATCGAGGTGGAGGTCGGCACGGACGGCCCGACGGTCGTGCTCACGGTGACGGACGACGGCCCGGGCATCCCACCCGCCCACCGCACGCGCGTCTTCGACCGCTTCACCCGCCTCGACGCCTCCCGCACCCGCAACTCGGGCGGCGCGGGCCTGGGCCTCCCCATCGCCCGCGACATCGCCACCCACCACGCGGGGACCCTGACGATCGAGGACTCGGCGCACGGGGCGCGCCTGGTGGCACGCTTCCCGACGCGCGCTCGCCCGTCCGGCTGACGCCCGGCGCCTCCGCCGCACCCGTCACCGGACCCGCGGATACGCTCCGAGACCCGGTCCCGGAACGCCCGAGGAGCCCCCGCATGCAGCCGGCCGGCGGCGCCCCTGGCGGAGGGCTGCGGGGAGGGCGCGTGAGCGCGCACGCCGGAGGGGCCGGGCAGTTGCCCGGCCCCTCCTTGTGCGGTGGTCCGATCGCGTTGCGCACGGTCCCTGCCCGGACGGATCCCCCCTGGTTCCGTCCCGGTGTCCCCCGAGCCCGTGTGCTCCCCCGTCGACCGGACCTCCCTTTGGCTGGCCCCGGCAGCTCCCCCGAAGTCGCCGCCGCGGCCGTTCCCCGTCGGGAGTGGCTTAGTTGGCCGGCTCGGTGGTGACGTGGAGGTTGTCGGTCGAGGCCCCGTCGCCGAGGACCTTGTCCGCGATGGCGTCGGCCGGCTCGGACGTGACGTGCAGGTTCTTGGTGCCGATCTGCTCGGTCTCGGTACCGGTGACGTGCAGGTTCTCCGGCTTGATGACCGGGTCCGTCGCGTTGATGTCGCTCATGGCGATCCCCTCGTGGTGTGTGGCTTCGGGTGCTGGTGGGTGGAGCCCGTCCGGCTGTTCCCCCGTGGACGGCCGGACGGGCTCCGTTGGGCCGTTCACCCTAGTGCGTCCGGGTGATGACCTCACCGGCGACCCGTCTGCCCCCCGACGCGACGGATCGTTGAGAAGAAGTCTGCCGGGGGGCGATAAACGAATGATGAACGCCTGTGGCGGTGCTGGGTCAGGCCGCCACGAGGGGCGCGAGCAGCCCCCTGACCTCGGCTGCTTCCGGGGCGGACAACTCCTCGTAGATGTCGAGGGCTTCCTGCCAGCAGATCTGTGCGCGGCCCGACTGTCCGATGGCGTGGAGGGCCCGGCCGAGGACGGTGAGGACGTTGCCCCGCCGCCAGTCCCCGCCGATGCCCCGGAGGACGGTCAGAGCCTTCTCGGCGCCGGCCGCCGCCGCCCCGTACCGCTGGGCCTTGATGTCGACCTCGGCGATACGGAAGAGGGTCATGCCCTCCCACAGCCTCTGCCGGCTGTCCACGAAGACGTCGAGCGCCTCGCCGAGCCGCTCGACCGCTGCCGTGAGTTGACCGCTCTCGGTGAGGGCGAGGCCGAGCGCGTACCGGCCGTTGGCGCCCTTGAGGGCGTGGCCCATGTCGTCGTACATGTCGGCGCCTTGCTGGGCCATGCGGACAGCGTCGTCCTGCCGGCCCGCGGCCAGTCGCAGACGGGAGAGGTTGCACAGGGCAGAGGCCTCACCGGCCCGGTCACCGGCGGCCCGGAACTCGGTGATGGCCAGGGTGAAGTGCTTGTCCCCGTCTTCGTGCCGGCCCTGGTACAGCGCGATGGCGCCCATCACGTTCAACGCCCAGCAGATGGGCAGGGGGTCGTCGACGGACCGCGCCATGCGGGCGACCTCCTCCGCCTCGCGGCCGGCCTGGTCGAAGCGGCCCTGGTAGTGGTGGACGTACGCCAGCGTGTTGGCTGCGCGCCCCTCCGCCCGGACGTCCCCCGTCCCGTTCGCCGCCTCCCGCAGGACCGTCGCGACCGCCTCGTACTCCTTCGAGTTCGCGCCCGACTCCGCCAGGTCGAGCGACGCCCACAGGAGGTCCACCCCGCGGCGGAGGGTCCTCGGGGACGAGGCCGACTGGCGGACCGTGGCCAGGAGGCAGTTCGCTTCCGCGTAGAGCCAGTCCTGGGCCTCGTGGCGGTCCGTGAAGGTGAGGCCCTCGTAGGACGTCGGTTCCAGGTGGTCGACCAGGCGGTCGCCCGGGCGTTCGATCGCGTAGACCCGCGCCGCTGTGGAGAGGTAGAAGTCCAGGAGGCGCGAGAGGGCCGCCTCCTTCTCCGACGGCGGCTGTTCGTCCCGGTCCGCGCACGCACGCGCGTAGAGGCGGACCAGGTCGTGGTACCGGTAGCGGCCCGGGGCGGCGGATTCGAGGAGGGACGTGTCGACCAGGGCCTCCAGGAGGTCCTCCGTGTCCCAGAGCGGGAGGTCCAGGACCGCCGCCGCTGCCGCCAGCGAGATGTCCGGGCCGTCCGCCAGCCCAAGCAGGCGGAAGGCGCGGGCCTGGGCCGGCTCCAGCTGGCCGTAGCCGAGTTCGAAGGTCGCCTTGACCGCCAGGTCGCCCGCCTGGAGTTCGTCGAGGCGCCGGCGCTCGTCCGCCAGCTTCGCCGCCAGGACCGAGACCGTCCACGTGCGGCGGGCCGCCAGGCGGGACGCCGCGATGCGGATCGCCAGGGGGAGGAAGCCGCAGGCTGCCACCACGTCCAGGGCCGCCTCCCGTTCGGCGCCCACCCGCTCCTCGCCCACGATCCTCGTGAACAGCTGGAGCGCCTCCTCCGGGGACATCACGTCCAGGTCCACCAGGTGCGCGCCCGCCAGGTCGACCATCCGGATGCGGCTCGTGACCAGCGCCGCGCAGCCCGCCGTGCCGGGGAGCAGGGGGCGGATCTGGGCCGCGTCACGGGCATTGTCGAGCAGGACCAGGACCCGGCGGCCGTCCAGCGTCGAGCGGTACAGCGCCGCCCGGTCGTCGAGCGAGTCCGGGATGGCCGAATCCGGTGTGCCCAGGGCGCGCAGGAAGGAGCCCAGGACCGTTTCCGGCGCGGCGGCGCGGTTGCCCGCGCCCTGGAGGTCCACGTACAGCTGCCCGTCGGGGAAGTGCGGGCGGGCCTCGTGGGCGACGTGCACGGCGAGCGTCGTCTTGCCGACGCCGCCGATGCCCGCGAGCGCCGAGACCGCCATGACGTGGCCCTCGGCGGTCGCCAGACGCGCGCCCAGTTCCCGTACGAAGGCGGCGCGGCCCGTGAAGTCGGGGACCGTGGCCGGAAGCTGGGCCGGGCGGGCGACCGGCGCCGCCGTCGGCGCGGGCTCCTCGACCGGGCGGGCGAGCTCGGCGTCGGCCTGGAGGATGCGCTGCTGGAGGCGGGAGAGCTCCGGCGTCGGGTCGACGCCCAGTTCGTCGGCGAGGAGCCGGCGCGTGTCCGCGTAGACCGCGAGCGCTTCCGCCTGCCGGCCGCTGCGGTAGAGCGCCAGCATGAGGAGTTCGCGCAGCCGCTCCCGCAGGGGGTGCGCCGCCGTCAGCGCGGTCAGTTCGGAGACCGCCTCGGCGTGCGCGCCGACCTCCAGGTCGATGTCGAGCCGCGTCTCCAGGAGGGTGAGGCGCCATTCCTCCAGGCGCGTTCGCTGCGTCTCGGCGTACGGGCCCGGGACGGACGCCAGTACCTCGCCGTCCCACAGGTCCAGCGCCTCGGCGAGCTTCGCCCGGGCCGCCGTCCGGTCCCCGGCCGCGCGGAGCTTGTCCGCCTCGGCGGACAGCTCCTGGGCCTCGGTCACGTCGAGGGCGGTCGTCCGGAGTGCGTACCCGCCGGACTCGCTGACCAGCACCTTCGGGTCGAGGGCCTTGCGGAGCCGGGAGGCGTACGTACGGACCGCGGCGAGCGCCTGGGAGGGGGGTTCCTCGCCCCAGAGCGCGTCGATCAGCTCGTGCGCGGTGGCGGTGCGGCCGCCGCGCAGGAGCAGCGCGGCCAGCAGGGCCCGCTGCTGCGGGGAACCGGTCGGGACGGGCTCGCCGTCGCGCCAGGCGCGGACGGGGCCGAGCACGCCGAAGCGGAGCCCGCCGCCGGCCGTCCGGCCGGTGGACGTCGTCTCCTCGGCGGACGTCGTCTCCTCGGTGCCGGTGCCGGTGCCGGTGCCGGTGCCCGTTGCGTCCGCCCGTTGATTCCCACCGGCGGTAGCCGTCCTCCGGCCCGTCCGCTGGGCGGGCACGCCAGGTTCGGCCTTGGCGTCGCTCCCGCCCGGGTACCGCACCGGAACTCGCGGCCCGTTCTCACGGTCCATCGCTCCCCCTGCCCCTACCGCTGGTTTCGCCCTGGACAGTCTGCCTTGTCCGGACGGAGTCCGTCAGCATCGGGTCGGCCGTTGTGAAGCCGTTGTGAGGCCGCGACCCGGGCGTTCTGGGCCGCACTAGCTGACGGGTCGTCAGATCGGCGCTACCGTGAAGCCCATGGAGACCTTCCCGAAGATCATCTCGGTGGACGACCACACCGTGGAGCCCCCGCACGTCTGGCGGGACCGGCTCCCGTCCCGGTACCACGGCACCGGACCCCGGATCGTCCGCGCCCCGCTGAAGGAAATGACCTTCCTCGGCGGCAAGTTCGCCCCGGTCATGGGCGCCAAGGGGGACGACGGGCCGATCGGCGACTGGTGGGTGTACGAGGATCTGCACCGACCCCTCACACGCCTCGACACCGCCGTCGGCTACGACCGGGACGAGATACGCCTCGAAGTCATCACCTACGAGCAGATGCGGCCCGGCTCGTACGACGTCGCCGCCCGCCTCGCCGACATGGACGTCAACCACGTCCAGTCCGCGCTCTGCTTCCCCACCTTCCCCCGCTTCTGCGGGCAGACCTTCACCGAGGCGAGCGACCGCGAGCTCGGCCTCCTCTGCGTCCGCGCCTACAACGACTGGATGGTCGAGGAGTGGTGCGGTCCCGAGGCGCACGGGCGGCTCATCCCGCTCACCCTCATCCCGCTCTGGGACCCCGAGCTCGCCGCCGCCGAGGTCCGGCGCAACGCCGCGCGCGGGGTCCGGGCCGTCGCCTTCTCCGAGATCCCGCCGCACCTCGGACTCCCCTCGGTCCACACGGACCACTGGGACCCCTTCTTCCGCGCCTGCGACGAGACCGGCACGGTCATCGCCATGCACATCGGCTCCTCCAGCCGGATGCCGTCCACCTCCGCCGACGCCCCGCCGGCCGTCGGCTCCACCATCACCTTCGCGAACTGCTGCTTCTCGATGGTCGACTGGCTGATGAGCGGCAAGTTCGAGCGCTTCCCGAACCTGAGGATCATGTACGCCGAGGGCCAGATCGGCTGGATCCCGTACATCCTGGAGCGCGCGGACGTCGTCTGGGAGGAGAACCGCGCCTGGGGCGGCGTCGCCGACAAGGTCACGCGCCCGCCGTCCGAGCTCTTCGCCGAGCACGTCTTCGGCTGCTTCTTCGACGACGCCTTCGGGCTGCGCAACCTCGACGCGATCGGGGCGGGGAACGTCCTGTACGAGACGGACTACCCGCACTCGGACTCCACCTGGCCCAAGTCGAAGGAGGTCGGCGAGGCCCAGATGGGCCACCTGCCGCCCGACGTCGTCGAGCGGATCGTCCGCGGCAACGCGATCGACCTCCTGGGGCTGTCCCCGGAGGGGCTCTGGCGGGCCTAGCCGCCGACCACGGCCGGGCCCTCGGGAGGGGGCCCGGCCTTTTGTCGCCCCAATGGCCCAAAGGGGCGGCCCCCTGATAGCGGAGTGTCATGGACTGGGCGCAAATAGTAGTCAAGTGTGCGCTTCTTGCGCCCATCACGAGACAGCCACGGTGGACGTCCCCCGGGGTGTCCACGAACGGAGCCTGTGACATGACCCCCGACCTCCCGCACACCCATCCCGCGGACGACGACATAGAACCGACCGCAGAGCCCCGCCCGGGTCCGTCCCACCCGTCGGTTGTCTCCTCGTCCCCGACGTTCATCGTGCCCCCCTTCCCCGATCACCCGGCGGCACCTCCTGTCGCCTCGGCGCCCGCGGTACTGAACCCCCCGGCCGCCCTGGAGCCGCGGACCGCTGCGGAGTCGGAGTTCCCGGCTGATCCGGAGCCGGACGCCGCTGCGGAGCCGCGGACGGCTTCGGAGTTCCCGGTCGACCCGGAGCCGCACGCCGCTTCGGAGCCGCACGCCGCTTCGGAGCCGCAGGCCGCTGCGGAGTCCCCGGTCGGCTCGAACGCCCCCGGTGCCTCCGAGGTCGCTTCCGAGCCGGTGGCTCAGGAGGAGACCGGTGACGAAGCCGTGCACACGCTGTTGACGACCGCGGCGACCGAGCGGCCCGTCGAGGAGGTCGCCACGCTCGTGGCCCGCCTCCAGGCGACCGGCGAACTCTCCAGCCCCGCCGACGTGGCCCTCCGCGCCGCCGCCGTCACCCGCCCGCTCGACGAGGTGCGCCAGCTCCTCGCGCTGTTGAACGCCTCCGGCTACGACCTCCACCAGGCCGAGACCACCCTGCGCGCCGCCGCGGTCGGCCGGCCGGTCGAGGACGTCGTCCAGCTCGTCGGCATCCTCGGCGCCGACAGCAGCGACTGGCAGTCCACCGGGAGCGGGGACGCCGAGCCGCGGAAGGCCGAATCCGGGGGAGCCGCACCGGCCGCCGCCGTCCCGAAGCGCGGCCGGGGCGCCTCCAAGGGGCGGAAGTCCCCGCTGGACGGCGCACTGGCCGCGGGGCCCGGCAGTCACACCAGCTCTCCCGCGCTGCGGTCGGTGCTGCGCTGGCCGGCGGCGGTCGCGCTGTTCGCCTGCGGCCTGATCCATCTGCCGACGGACCTCGACGGTCTGCGCTCGGGCGGCGACGCCCAGGCGCTGTCCGTGGTCGTCACCGTGCTCTGCCTGGCGTGCGCGGTGTGGCTCGCGGCCCGGGACACCCTGATCGCCTGGGCCGCCGCCGCGGGTGTCGCCGTGTTCGTCATCGCGCTCCACGGAGTCGCGGGCGCGCGCACCGTCGACCTGCTGAGCGGCAGTCTCGGCACCACCTTCGCCTGGGCCAAGGCGCTGGCGCTGCTGAGCGCCGTGGGCATCGTCTGCCTGGCCGGTGCGGCCGTGGTGCGCCACGCGAGGGCGACCGGCGCGGCCGACAGCACCTGACCCACCGGAGTACGGAGACCCCCGCCCGGGCAGCGCGACGCTGCCCGGGCGGGGGCGTGTCCGGACCCGGAACCTCCTACCCCTTGCCTGATGGATCGTCAGGTACGAGCATGGGCCTGCTCGCTGAAGTGACGATCCGTCAGATACGGGGGTCCCCCATGGTGGTCTACGGCATGCAGCTGCCGGTCCAGTCGCAGAGCACCCTCTACGCCGAACCCTGGGAGGCGGCCGCGGGGCCGGCGGACCTGCTCGCCGTCGCCCGCGCCGCCGAGGCCCACGGCTTCGACTACCTCGCGAGCTGCGACCACGTCGCCATCCCGCGCCGCCTCGCCGGGCCGATGAGCACCGTCTGGTACGACCCGGTCGCCACGCTCTCCTTCCTCGCCGCCGCCACCGAGCGGGTCCGGCTCCTCTCGCACGTCGCCGTCGTCGGCCTGCGTCATCCGCTCGTCACGGCCAAGGCGTACGCGACGCTCGACCACCTCTCCGGCGGCCGCCTGGTCCTCGGGGTGGGCGCAGGGCACGTCCAGGAGGAGTTCGAGGCGCTCGGCGTGGACTTCGCCCGCCGCGGCGCCGTGCTCGACGAGACGGTCGACGCGCTGCGGGCGGCCCTCGGGCCCGAGGAGTACCCGGAGCACCTGGGGGAGCGGTTCGCCTTCAAGGACCTCGGGCAGCTGCCCCGGCCCGCGCAGCAGCGGGTCCCGCTCTGGGTGGGCGGCTCCTCGCCGGCCGCCGTGCGCCGCGCCGCCGTCAAGGGTGACGGCTGGCTGCCGCAGGGCGACCCGCGCGACAAGCTCGCCGAGCAGATCCGGAAGCTGCTGCGGCTGCGTACCGAGGCCGGGATCTCCGAGCCGATCACCGTCGGCGCGATCACCGAGGCGCTGTACGTCGGCGCGCCCGGCTGGGAGGTCGGCCGGCGCACCCTGAGCGGCCGGCCGGAAGAGCTCGCCGCCTCCCTGCGGGCGTACGGGGAGATGGGCGTGCACCAGATCCAGGTCCGGTTCCGGTCCCGGAGCCGTACCGAACTCATCGACCAGATGGCGGCCTTCGGCACGGAGGTCGCCCCCCACCTCTAGGGAGTACCGACATGGGCAAGCTCGACGGGCGGGTCGTCCTCGTCACCGGGGCGGCGCGCGGGCAGGGCGAGCAGGAGGCGCGGCTGTTCGCCGCCGAGGGGGCGAAGGTGGTCCTCGGGGACGTCCTGGACGACGCCGGGGAGGCGCTGGCCAAGGAGCTGGGGGAGGACAGGGCCGCGTACGTCCGTCTGGACGTGACGAGCGAGGGGGACTGGACGGCGGCCGTGGCGGCGGCCAAGGAACGGTTCGGCACGATCGACGGGCTCGTGAACAACGCGGGCATCCTCCGCTTCAACGAGCTGGTCTCGACCCCGCTCGACGAGTTCCGGGCGATCGTCTCCGTCAACCAGACCGGCTGCTTCCTCGGCATCCGCACGGTCGCGCCCGAGATCGCGGCGGCCGGCGGCGGGACGATCGTCAACACCGCCTCGTACACGGGGATCACCGGCATGGCCGGGGTCGGCGCCTACGCGGCGAGCAAGCACGCCGTCCTCGGTCTGACGCGGGTCGCGGCCCTGGAGCTGGCGGGGAAGGGGATCCGGGTCAACGCGGTCTGCCCGGGTGCGATCGACACCCCGATGAGCAACCCGGAGGGGGTGGACCCGGCGGCCACCGCCGAGCTGTACCGCAAGCTCGTGCCGCTCGGGCGGATCGGCCGACCGGAGGAGGTGGCGGCCCTGGCGCTCTTCCTGACCGGGGAGGACTCGGCGTACATCACGGGCCAGCCGTTCGTGATCGACGGCGGCTGGCTGGCGGGCGTGAGCCCGTTCTGACGGCTCGTCAGGTATTGACGCACCTGCGCGGCGGTGCGAGAGTCGGGCACATCAAGGAATCTGACGCATCGTCAGATAAGACGAGGACGGTGAACCCCCTTGGAATTCGGGATCTTCGTACAGGGATACGTCGGCAAGCGCGCCGAGACCGATCCCGAAGCCGAGCACAAGGCCCTCATGGAGGAGACCGAGTACGTCATCCAGGCCGACAAGTCCGGCTTCAAGTACGCCTGGGCCTCCGAGCACCACTTCCTGGAGGAGTACTCCCACCTCTCCGCCAACGACGTCTACCTGGGCTACCTCGCCCACGCGACCGACCGCATCCACCTCGGCTCCGGCATCTTCAACCCGCTGGCCCCGGTGAACCACCCGGTCAAGGTCGCCGAGAAGGTCGCCATGCTCGACCACCTCTCCGGCGGCCGCTTCGAGTTCGGCTCCGGGCGCGGGGCGGGCTCCCACGAGATCCTCGGGTTCATGCCGGGCATCACCGACATGAACCACACGAAGGAGATCTGGGAGGAGACCATCGCCGAGTTCCCCAAGATGTGGCTCCAGGACGAGTACGCCGGCTTCCAGGGCAAGCACTGGTCGCTGCCGCCCCGCAAGGTCCTCCCCAAGCCGTACGGGAAGTCCCACCCGGCCATGTGGTACGCCGCGGGCTCGCCGAGCTCCTACGCGATGGCGGGCAGGATGGGCCTGGGCGTCCTCGGCTTCAGCGTCCAGAAGGTCTCCGACATGGAGTGGGTCGTCGAGTCCTACAAGAACGCGATCAAGGAGGCGCGGGCGGTCGGGGACTTCGTCAACGACAACGTCATGGTGACCTCGACCGCGATCTGCGCCGAGACGCACGAGAAGGCCGTCGAGATCGCGGTGGGCGGTGGGCTGAACTACCTCCAGTCCCTGCTGTTCCGCTACCACGACACCTTCCCGCGCCCCGAGGGCATCCCCGAGTGGCCCGAGCTCCTCCCCGAGTACTCGGCCGAGATCATCGAACTCCTCATCCAGGAGGAGCTGATGATCTGCGGCGATCCGTCGGAGGTCCTGGCGCAGTGCAAGCGGTGGGAGCAGGCGGGGGCCGATCAGTTGTCCTTCGGGCTGCCGATCGGGATCTCGTACGAGGACACGATGAACTCGATCAAGCTGATCGGGGAGCATGTGATCCCGAAGATCGACACGGACCCGATCCACCGCACGACCCGCATGCGCCAGTCCGCGAACTCCTGAGGGCCCTCCGCCCACGCGGGCGGCACGCCTGGGCTGGGCGGTGCCCCCCGCGTGTGGCGCCCGCGTCCACGTGGGCGGCCACCCTGGCCACCGCCCGTGTGTGGCGCCCGCGCCCACCTGGGCGGCGCCCCGGCCCACCGCCGTGTGGGCAATCGTCCCGCTGGGGCGGGACGGGTGGGCACACGGGACGGCGCCCTTCCGCGGCGCCTCCGCGTTCCGAGCCTGAACCCGCACCGACGGCGGCAGCGCACATCAGGTGCGGGCCAGGGCGCGGGAGCCTCTGGCGCCGGCAGGGGCGCCGTTCCGTTGTGCCCACCCGTTCCGCCCCGGCGGAACGCATGCCCACAACGGAGCGGCGGGGCGCGGGGCCGTAACGAAGCGCGGGGTGGTGTCTTCCCGGATCGCCGCCCCGTAACCGCCCCGGCCGGGGCCCCGCGGCGGCCCCGGTCCGGGGCGCACCCGCGTCCACCGAGAACGGACAGAGAGGGACCGCCATGCTCGACCACCTGATCACGGGCGCCACCGTCGTGGACGGCACCGGCGCCCCCGCCCGCGTCGCCGACGTCGGCATCCGCGACGGCCGGATCGTCTTCCCCGAGCAGGGGGAAACGGCGACCACCACCGAGGACGCCACCGGCCTCGTCCTCGCGCCCGGTTTCGTCGACCCGCACACGCACTACGACGCGCAGCTGTTCTGGGACCCGTACGCCACCCCGTCCATGAACCACGGCGTCACCACCGTCGCCGGCGGCAACTGCGGCTTCACCCTGGCTCCGCTCCACCCGGACCGGCCCGAGGACGCCGACTACACGCGCCGCATGATGTCGAAGGTCGAGGGCATGGCCCTCAAGGCCCTGGAGGAGGGCGTCGACTGGAGCTGGTCGTCCTTCGCCGAGTACCTGGACGCCCTCGACGGCCGCATCGCGGTGAACGCCGGTTTCATGGTCGGCCACTGCGCCCTGCGCCGGTACGTGATGGGCGCGGACGCCGTCGGCGGACAGCCCACGGAGGAACAGCTGCGGCAGATGGTGGGCCTCCTCAAGGAGGCCATGGACGCCGGCGCCTGGGGGCTCTCCACCACCCAGTCCTCCACGCACTCCGACGGCGACGGCGCCCCCGTCGCCTCCCGGCACGCCACCCCCGCCGAGCTGATCGCCCTCTCCAAGGCGGTCGGCGAGCACGAGGGGACGCAGATCGAGGCCATCCTCGCCGGCTGTCTCGACCAGTTCTCCGACGACGAGATCGAGCTGTTCGTCGAGATGACCGCCGCCGCCGGGCGGCCCCTCAACTGGAACGTCCTCACCATCGACGCCGCCGTCCCCGAGCGCGTCCCCCGCCAGCTCACCGCCTCCGAGCGGGCCCGCAAGTCCGGCGGCCGGATCGTCGCGCTCACGATGCCGATCCTCACCCCGATGAACATGTCCCTCGGGACCTTCTGCGCCCTCAACCTGATCCCCGGGTGGGGGGAGATCCTGTCCCTCCCCGTTCCCGAGCGGATCGCGAAGCTCCGCGACCCCGACGTACGGGCCGAGATGCTGCGGCGCGCGGACTCGAAGGAGGCCGGGGTCTTCCGGCGGCTCGCGCACTTCGCGCGGTACGTCATCGGCGACACGTACAGCCGGGAGAACGGGGGCCTCACCGGCCGCGTCGTCGGCGACATCGCGGCCGAGCGCGGCCAGGACCCCTTCCAGGCCCTCGTCGAGATCTGCGCCAACGACGACCTGAGGACCGTCCTGTGGCCGATGCCCAGCGACAACGACCCGGCCTCCTGGGCGCTGCGCCGGGAGACCTGGGACCACGAGGACGTGTTGCTCGGCGGCTCGGACGCGGGCGCGCACCTGGACCGGATGTGCGGTGCCCCGTACACGACCCGCTTCCTCGGCGACTGCCTGCGCGGCCGGAAGCTGGTCCCCCTGGAGCGCGCGGTGAAGATGCTGAGCGACGACCCGGCGCGGCTCTTCGGGCTCCGGGAGCGCGGCCGGATCGCAGAGGGCTTCCACGCCGACCTGGTCCTCTTCGACCCGGAGCGGATCGACGCCGGCCCGGCGACCCTCGTGCACGACCTGCCGGGCGACAGCCCGCGCCTCGACTCGCGCGCGGTCGGGATCGTGTCGGTGCGGGTCAACGGCGTGGAGACGGTACGGGACGACGAGGTGACCGGCGCGGTACCGGGGAAGGTGCTGCGCTCCGGACGTGACACGAGGACGGTGAGCACGCGATGACCCGGATCGAGCGCCTCTATATAGGGGGAGAGTGGGTCGAGCCCGACGGCGGCCACTACGAGGTGATCGACCCGGCCTCCGAGGAGGTCGTCGGCCTCGCGCCCGAGGCCTCCCGGGCGCAGGTGTACGAGGCGGCCGCCGCGGCGCGCGAGGCCTTCGCGACCTGGTCCCGTACGAGACCGGAGGAGCGGGCGGCGATCCTCGACCGGGCCGCGGACCTGATGGCCCGGGACGCCGAGGAGAACACGCTCCTGGCCCGGGCCGAGACCGGAGCCACCACCGGCACCGCGCGCGGGATGCAGGTCGCGGTCGGCTCCTCCCGTTTCCGACGGTACGCGCGAGGGGCGATGGAACCGGTCGAGCAGGCGCTGCCCCCGCAGATCAACGAGGCCGGCCCGATGGGGAAGGCCGGGGTGTTCGGCGCGGTGGCGGTACGGCGCCCGGTCGGCGTCGTCACCTGCATCACCTCGTACAACAACCCCTGGGCCAACCCGGCCGGCAAGATCGCCCCGGCGCTCGCCATGGGCAACACGGTCGTGGTGAAGCCCGCCCCGCAGGACCCGCTCTCCGTGTACGCGATGACCCGCGCCCTGGCGGAGGCCGGGGTCCCGGCGGGCGTCGTCAACGTCGTGACGGGCTCCGCGCAGGCGGTGGGCGAGGCGGCCGTCGACTCCCCGGACGTCGACATGGTCTCCTTCACCGGCTCCACGGCCGTCGGGCAGGCGATCGGCGAGGTCTGCGGCCGCTCGCTCAAGCGGCAGCTGATGGAGCTGGGCGGGAAGGGTGCCGCGCTCGTCTTCGACGACGCCGACCTGGACTCGGCGGTGATGGGCATCGGGACGACCTTCGCCTTCTACAGCGGGCAGATCTGCACCGCCCCGACCCGGGTCCTCGCCCAGCGCGGTGTGTACGAGCGGCTGATCGAGAAGCTCACCGGCTATCTGGCCTTCATGAAGGTGGGGGACCCGGCGGAGCAGGGGACGGTCGTCGGCCCGGTGATCTCGGCGGCGCACCGCGACCGGGTGGAGTCGTACGTCGAGCTGGGGAGGAAGGAAGGGGCGCGGGTCGTCGCGGGCGGCGAGCGTCCGGACTTCGCCAAGGGCTTCTACGTGGCCCCGACGCTGCTCGCGGACTGCACCAACGAGATGCGGGTGGTCCGGGAGGAGATCTTCGGCCCGGTCGTGGTGGTCGTGCCCTTCGACGACGAGGAGGAGGGGATCGCGCTGGCGAACGACAGCGACTACGGGCTGATCGACTACGTGTGGTCCGGCGACGTGGCCCGCGCCTTCCGTGTCGCGGCCCGGCTGCGGGCCGGCGGGGTGGGCGTGAACACGATCGGCCGGAACATGGAGGCGCCGTTCGGCGGCTTCAAGAAGAGCGGTGTGGGGCGGGACGTGGGCTCGTACGCGCTGCACGCGTACAGCGAGCTGCAGGCGGTCGTCTGGCCCGGGTGACGGCCGGGGTGACGGCCTTGGACGGCCCGGGTGACGGCCTTGGACGGCCGCGGTGAGGCGCGTCTCGAAAATTCCATGGGAAATTTTCGAAACGGACATTTAGGGCACTGCTGCGGTTCCCGCATATCGGACACTCGCCATCGGAGCTACCGGTTGGGCGCCTCGCCCGACTGGTCGATCTTTCAATCAACGGCGAGTGTCCGATTCGACCCTCCCAATACAAGGTCATGATCGATCAAGTGAGCGGAGTCCAGTCCTCCGGATATGGAAACCGCAGCATTTAACGTCAAGTTCATGACTCAGGTGGACGTACGGCAGCAGGCCGGAGACACGGCAAGGGGCACCGACGCCCCGGGCGGCACCTCCGGTGTGCGCACCAAGGGCCTCGGCGGCAACTCCGTGGGCCTCCTCGGCAGCGCCGTCATCGGCATCTCGACCGTCGCCCCCGTCTACTGCCTGACCTCCACGCTCGGCTCCACCGCCGGCGAGGTCGGACTGCAGATGCCCGCGGTCTTCCTCGCGGGCTTCCTGCCGATGCTGCTCGTCGCGTTCGCGTACCGCGAGCTCAACAAGCGCATGCCCGACTGCGGCACCTCCTTCACCTGGACGGTGAAGGCCTTCGGCCCCAAGGTCGGCTGGATGTGCGGCTGGGGCCTGGTCATCGCGACGATCATCGTGCTGTCCAACCTGGCCGGCGTCGCGACCTCGTACTTCTGGCTGCTCGCCGGTGAGGTCAGCGGCAACGCCTCGATCGCCGCCCTGGACGACAACAAGGCCGTCCACATCCTCACCTGCCTCACCCTGATCGCCGCGGCGACCGCGATCAGCTACCGCGGCATGACCGCCACCAAGGGCGTGCAGTACACCCTCGTCGGCCTCCAGCTGGCCGTCCTCGCGGTCTTCGTCGTCATGGCCTTCTCGAAGGCCGGCTCGGTCGACTTCCCGACCGGGGCGAGCTTCTCCTGGTCCTGGCTGAACCCCTTCTCCGTCGGCTCCTTCGCGGCCTTCACCGCCGGCCTCTCGCTGTCGATCTTCATGTACTGGGGCTGGGACACCTGCCTCACGGCCAACGAGGAGACCACCGACAGCGACCGGACCCCGGGCCGCGCCGCGCTCATCTCGATGGTCGTCCTGGTCGGCTCCTACCTGGCCACCGGCATCGCCGCCCAGATGGTCGTCGGCTCCGGCGACAAGGGCCTCGGCCTCGCCAACCCGGAGACCTCCGACAACGTCTTCGCCGCCCTCGCCGGCCCGGTCATGGGCCCCGTCCTCGGCATCGCGCTGTTCGTCGCAGTCCTCGCCTCCGCCGCCGCGAGCCTGCAGACCACCTTCATCCCGGTCGCCCGCACGGTCCTCGCCATGTCCAGCTACGAGGCGCTGCCGCCGTCCTTCGCCCGGGTCCACCCGGTCTTCAAGGTCCCCGGCAAGGCGACGATCGTCGCCGGCGTCGCGACCGGCGTCTTCTACACGGTGATGACCCTGGTCAGCGAGAACGTCCTGGTCGACACGATCTACGCGCTCGGCCTGATGATCTGCTTCTACTACGCGCTGACGGCCTTCGCCTGCGTCTGGTTCTTCCGCGCCGAGCTCTTCCGCTCCGCCCGCGACCTCGCCTTCAAGGGCGTCATCCCGTTCCTCGGCGGCCTGATGCTGACCGCCGTCTTCGGCAAGACGCTCTACGACATGTGGGACCCGGCGTACGGCTCCGGCTCCGCGGTCTTCGGCGTCGGCTCGGTCTTCGTGATCGGCGTCGGGCTGCTGCTCCTCGGCGTGGTGATCATGCTGGTCATGCAGCGCAGGAGCCCCGCCTTCTTCCGCGGCGAGGTCCTGACGAAGGAGACCCCGTCCCTGGTGGTCGCCGACTGACGCCCTCCTGAGGCGTCCGAGAAACGCGAAGGCAGCGGGCCCGTGGGGGGTCCCGCTGCCTTCGTCTCGTGCCGTACGGGTCAGTGGTGCCCGGGGAGCAGGCGTTCCACCGCCGCGTTGGCGGGCGGCAGGTCGGGGGTGTGCGCCGGCTTCGCCTTGGGGGTCAGGACGCCGCTGAGCGGGACGACCGAGGGAAGGTTCAGGCCGCCGGTGTCGGCGGCCGCGGTCCCGGCGGCGGCGCCCGCGGCACCCGCGGCGGCGAAGACGGTCAGGGCGGCTGCGGTGAGGATCCTCTTCATGCCCGTCGTAACGCGGACGGCGCGGGTCCGGTTACGACTACCAGGTCCCGCCCGCCGGCTGCCGGGTCGTCGCGTTGAGCCGGTTGAAGAGGTTGCTGACGCCGATCCACAGCACGATCTGCGCCAGCTGCTTCTCGTCGTAGTACCGGGCCGCCTCGTCCCACACCGCGTCCGGCACGGCGTCCGGGCGGTCCGCGAGCCGGGTCGCGTACTCGGCGAGGGCGAGCGCCGCGCGCTCCTCGTCCGTGAAGTACGGCGTCTCCCGCCAGGCCGCCACGGAGTGCAGCCGCTCGTCCGTCTCGCCCTCCTTCTGCGACTTCAGGGCCCCGCCGACCACGCAGTACCCGCAGCCGTTGATCTGGCTCACCCGCAGGTGGACCAGGTCGAGGGTGGTGCCGGCCACGTGGCCGCCCGACTGGACGGCCTTGATCAGCTGGAAGATCGCCGGGCCGGCGTCGGGCAGGACGGCGGCGGGGTTGGGCATGCGAGCGGACACGGAGGGCTCCTTAGGATGCGTACATGTATCGGGAAACGAACTGGGCGCTGCGCCCCGGCCGCGCCGAGGACGTCGAGGCGATGGCCGAGCTGCGGGCCGAGGTCATGCGCGAGGACCTGGTGCGCCTCGGCCGCTACGACGAGCACCGGGTGCGCCAGCGGCTGCGGGACGGCTTCTCGCCGGCGCACACCTCGGTGATCGAACTGGACGGGGCGCTCGCCGGATGCGTGACGGTGCGCCCGTACGAGGACGGTGAAGGGCTCTACCTGGAGCACTTCTACCTGGCCCCCGGGACCCAGGGCCGGGGGCTCGGGACGGCGGTGCTGTGCGGACTGCTCGACCGGGCCGACGCGGACGGCGTACCGGTCCGCCTCGTGGTGCTGCAGGGCAGCGCGGCCCGCCGTCTCTACGAGCGGGAGGGGTTCACCTTCGAGTCCGAGGACCCGGTGGACGTGCTGATGGTCAGAAACCCACGCCCGCCGGCTGCCGGACGGTGACGTTGAGCCGGTTGAACAGGTTGGTGACGCCGACCATCAGGACGATCGCGGCGAGCTGCTTCTCGTCGAAGTGGTCCGCGGCGGCGTCCCACACCTCGTCCGGCACCGCGTCCGAGGCGTCCGCGAGCCGGGTCGCCGCCTCGGCGAGCGCGAGGGCCGCCCGCTCCTCGTCGGAGAAGTACGGCGCCTCGCGCCAGGCGGCGACGGCGAACAGCTTCTCGTCGCTGACGCCGCTCTTCTTGGCGCTCTTGGCGCCGTAGTCGACGCAGAAGCCGCAGTTGTTGATCTGGCTGGCCCGCAGGTGCACCAGCTCCAGGACCGCCTCGTCGACCCCGCCCTGGCGGGTGGCCTTGAGCAGGTTCTGGATCGCCGGACCGGCGTCGGCCAGGACGTAGGCGGGGTTGGTCATACGGGCCTTGGGCTGGTGCGCCATGGTGATCGCTCCTCGGTGTCGTTCCGTCTCGTTCGCTGCCTTCACTGCACTGACGGAACGCGCGCCGAGGATGTGACACGGCGGGAGAACTTTTTCGGGATTTCTTTTCAGGCCCGCGGCTTTCAGGCCTCCGCGGCTCTCAGGCCTCCGCGATGAGGGCGGTGGCGATGGTGCGGAAGCCGAGCCGCCCGTAGAGGCGGGCCACGTCCCCGTCCGTGGCCGTCAGGAACACGAGCTCCGTCCCGTGGGCGCGGGCGTCCGCGACCAGGGCGGCCGTGACCGCGAGCCCGAGGCCCCGCCGCCGGGCCGCCGGGACGGTGCCGACGCCGACGACCTCGGAGACGGTGCCGACGGGCTGGTGCTGGCCGGCCGCGAGGGCGCTGCCGGTGGCGTCCAGGGCGGCCGCGAGCCGGGTCAGGCCGGCCGTGATCCGGTCGGCGATCCGCGCGGAGGTGCCGGGCGCGACCGGGGCGTCGAAGGCGGCGAACGGGGCGGCGACGGCGGTGTCCAGGGCGGAGTCCTCCGCGCCCACGAGCCGTACGGTGAAGCCCTCGGGCTCCGGCACGGGCAGCGGTTCGCCCTCCAGGACCATCAGCGGGTGCTCGTGCACGGTCAGCCCGGTCGCCTCCACGGCGGCCCGCAGCCCCGGGGTGGTCTCCGCGACCCACTCGAAGGCCTCGGGCACCCCGAGCTCCCGCTGCCGGGCCCGCACCTTCTCCACGGCGGCCACGGGGACCTCGCCCTCGTGGCCGAGGGCCGGGCGGGCGTAGTAGGGCCAGCCCTGCCCCTCCTGCACGAACAGGGTCAGGGGCCCGAACTCCTCGGCGCGGGCGGAGGAGCGGGGGACGGCGTCGTAGTACGTCTCGATTCGGTTCAGCACCGGCCCATCCAAGCAGCCGGGCTACGGAAGGGCAGGCGGATTTCCCTGCTTCCGGGCGATGTGCGGATCGGCCCGGGACAGCCGCCATCCGTCGGCGGTGCGGACGAGGTCGTCGTCCGTCCGCCCGGCGGAGACGAACAGGGCGCTGTCACCGGCGAGAGATGGCTGCCGCAGGCCTCGGAAAACCGCGCCCCACCCCCTACCGTGCCGCTATGCGGATCTCGACCACGATCTTCCTGACCGACGAGACCATCAGCCCGGTGCGGCTCGCGCGCGAGCTGGAGCAGCGCGGCTTCGCGGGGCTCTACCTCCCCGAGCACACCCACGTCCCCGTCTCCCGCGAGACGCCCTATCCGGCGGGCGGGGAGCTGCCCCGGGAGTACGCCCGGACGCTCGACCCGCTCGTGGCCCTGGGGCAGGCGGCGGCCGTCACCGAACGCCTCGGCCTGGGCACCGGCATCACCCTGATCACCCAGCACGACCCGATCGTGCTCGCCAAGCAGATCGCGACCCTCGACCACCTCTCCGGGGGCCGGTTCACCCTGGGCGTCGGCTTCGGCTGGAACCGGGAGGAGGCCGCCGACCACGGTGTCGACTGGCCCCGCCGCCGGGAGCTCGGCCGCGACCGGCTCGACCTGATGCGGGCCCTGTGGGCGCCGGAACCGACGGCGTACGAAGGGGAGTACGGCGAGTCCGTCCGCGCCTCGGAGGTCTGGCCCAAGCCGGCCGGCGGCGCACCGCGCGTCCTGCTCGGCGGCGCGGCGGGCCCGAAGCTGTTCGCGCAGATCGCCGCGCAGACCGACGGCTGGATGCCGATCGGCGGCCGGGGCCTGACGGAGTCCCTCCCGGTCCTCCGCGAGGCCTGGGAGAAGGCGGGCCGCGCCCCGGAGGCCCTCCAGCTCGTCCCGTACGCGGTCCTCCCGAACCCCGGCAAGCTCGCCCACTACGAGGAACTGGGCTGCGAGGAGGTCGTCCTGCAGCTGCCGCCGGGGGGCGAGAAGGAGGTCCTGGACGTCCTGGACGGGTACGCGCGGTACCTCTGAGGGGAGACGGGTTCGGGTTCCTGCGGGGACCCGAACCGTCGTCCGGCGGTGCGCTCGTATGCTCGGTTCATGACGGATCACCAGGCAGGACGACCCACCGCGAACGCCATGCGCCGTGCCCTGAAGCGGGCCAGGGACGGGGTCGCGCTCGATGTCGCCGAGGCCGCCGTGCTGTTGCGGGCGCGGGGGGAGGATCTGGCGGACCTGGTGGCGTCCGCGGGGCGCGTGCGGGACGCCGGGCTCGAGGCGGCCGGGCGGCCCGGGGTCGTCACGTACTCGAAGAGCGTGTTCATACCGCTCACCCGGCTCTGCCGGGACAAGTGCCACTACTGCACCTTCGTCACCGTCCCCGGCAAGCTCCGCCGGGACGGGCACGGGATGTTCATGTCGCCGGACGAGGTCCTCGACATCGCCCGCCGCGGCGCCGAACTGGGCTGCAAGGAAGCCCTGATCACCCTCGGCGACAAGCCCGAGGACCGCTGGCCCGAGGCCCGCGAATGGCTCGACGCGCACGGGTACGACGACACCATCGCGTACGTACGGGCCATGGCGATCCGGATCCTGGAGGAGACCGGACTCCTCCCTCACCTCAACCCCGGCGTCCTGTCCTGGACCGACTTCCAGCGCCTCAAGCCCGTCGCGCCCTCCATGGGCATGATGCTGGAGACGACCGCGACCCGCCTCTGGTCCGAGCCCGGCGGTCCCCACTACGGGTCCCCCGACAAGGAACCCGCCGTACGGCTCAGGGTCCTCGAGGACGCCGGCCGCTCCTCCGTCCCCTTCACCTCCGGGCTGCTGCTCGGCATCGGGGAGACCCTGGAGGAGCGCGCCGAGTCGCTGTTCGCGCTGCGGCGCGTGGCGCGCCAGTACCACTCCCTCCAGGAGCTCATCATCCAGAACTTCCGCGCCAAGCCGGACACGGCCATGCGCGGGATGCCGGACGCCGAGCTCGACGACCTCGTCGCCACCGTCGCCGTCGCCCGGCTCATCATGGGCCCCTCCGCCTGCCTCCAGGCCCCGCCGAACCTCGTCGACTCCGAGTACGAGCGGCTGATCGCCGCCGGCATCGACGACTGGGGCGGCGTCTCCCCGCTCACCATCGACCACGTCAACCCCGAGCGGCCCTGGCCGCAGATCGAGGAGCTCGCCGAGAGGTCCCGCGCCGTCGGCTTCGAACTGCGCGAACGGCTCTGCGTCTACCCCGAGTTCGTCACCCGGGGCGAACCCTGGCTCGACCCCCGCCTCCTCCCGCACGTCCGCGCCCTCGCCGACCCCGAGACCGGCCTCGCCAACCCCGACGCGCCCGTCCGCGGCCTGCCCTGGCAGGAGCCCGACGAGGCCTTCACCGCGACCGGCCGTACGGATCTGCACACGACCATCGACACCGAGGGCCGCACCAGCGACCGGCGCGACGACTTCGACGAGGTGTACGGGGACTGGGAGGCGCTCCGCGAGGCCGCCGCGCCCGGCATGGTCCCCGAGCGGGTCGACGGCGACGTCCGCGAGGCGCTCTCCGTCGCCGCCGACGACCCGACGAAGCTCACCGACGCGCAGGCACTGGCCCTGCTGCACGCGGACGGCCCGGCGCTCGACGCCCTGACCCGCATCGCGGACGACGTCCGCGCCTCGGTCGTCGGCGACGACGTCACGTACATCGTCACGCGGAACATCAACTTCACCAACGTCTGCTACACCGGCTGCCGCTTCTGCGCCTTCGCCCAGCGCCGCACCGACGCCGACGCGTACACCCTCTCCCTCGACCAGGTCGCGGACCGCGCCCAGCAGGCCTGGGAGGTCGGCGCCGTCGAGGTCTGCATGCAGGGCGGCATCCACCCGGACCTGCCCGGCACGGCCTACTTCGACATCGCGCGCGCGGTGAAGGAGCGGGTCCCCGGCATGCACGTCCACGCCTTCTCGCCGATGGAGGTCGTGAACGGCGCGACCCGTACGGGCCTGTCGATACGGGAGTGGCTGACGGCCGCGAAGGAGGCCGGGCTCGACTCCATCCCCGGCACCGCCGCCGAGATCCTCGACGACGAGGTCCGCTGGGTCCTCACGAAGGGCAAGCTGCCGACGGCGACGTGGATCGAGGTCATCAAGACCGCCCACGAGCTGGGCATCCGCTCCTCCTCCACGATGATGTACGGGCACGTGGACCAGCCCCGGCACTGGCTCGGGCACTTCCGCACGCTCTCCCGCATCCAGCAGGAGACGGGCGGCTTCACCGAGTTCGTGACGCTCCCCTTCATCCACACCAACGCACCCGTCTACCTCGCGGGCATCGCCCGCCCCGGCCCGACCGCCCGCGACAACCGCGCGGTCATCGCCATGGCCCGCCTCCTCCTCCACCCGCACATCCCCAACATCCAGACCAGCTGGGTGAAGCTGGGCACGGAGGGCGCGGCGGAGATGCTCCGCTCCGGCGCGAACGACCTGGGCGGGACGCTGATGGAGGAGACCATCTCCCGCATGGCGGGCTCCAGTTACGGCTCGTACCGGTCGATCCGGGATCTGGAGGCGATCGCCTCGGCAGCCGGCCGCCCGGCGAAACCCCGCACGACGCTGTACGGCGAGGTCCCGTCGGAGCGGCAACGAACGGCCCGCGCCTCGGACGGCCACCTCCCAACCCTCCTCCCGGTCCTCCCCCAGGAGTGACCCGCACCCCCCGCCCCCGTGTGGGCAATCGTCCCGCTGGGGCGGGACGGGTGGGCACACGGGACGGCGCCCTTCCGCGGCGCCTCCGCGTTCCGCGCCCTTACCCGCACCACGATGCGCGGCGCACGACGTGGTGCGGGTCCAGGCGCTGGAGCCTAGGCCCGGCAAGGGGCGCCGTCCGTTGTGCCCACCCGTTCCGCCCCAGCGGAACGATTGCCCACAACGGCGGGGCGAAGGCCCACAACGTGGGCGGGGCGCCGTGGA